>CAZSON010000015.1:2969-25295 GCA_964608375.1 uncultured Desulfobacter sp.
GTCAAATAAGCCAGCATGACGGTCGTAATTGCCACATAACCGCATGCAGCCGGGAGAAATCCGAGCAAAGCCCTGCTCCAATCGCCTGAAATTTTCAACCACCGCTGATAACCACTGCGAAGACACAACCCAATAGCAACAAGCAAAAATCCGGTCTGAATCCAGGGCACACCGCTGGGCCACACCTGGATCCATGACATACCGCTCGTTCCCAAAAGGTCCCATCCCCATCCGAATGGATCCGAGAGGGTCATCAGTACGAAAGTAAAATTGGACAACAAGGTGTCCACGAAAAACACTGCCCACATGGCAATGCCCAGCGGCAATACAGCCGGCATGGTCTGCTTGAATACGGTTGCGGTTGTCATTTCCGTTTGGTGAGACAAGGCTAACCCTGAAGATGTGAGCAACCAGAAGAGCAGGGGTATGACTCCCAGAGCCAACATCCACAGTACTGCAGCATATAGACCAAATTGCCCCCAATCGGTCTTGTCCACTACATTGACCATATCGCGTATCCCGGGCCAGGGCGAATGCACGGTCAGGCTGTACACCGCAGCCATTACCATCAGTGCAATGGCCCGACATGCCTCACCATTAGACTCAAACCGTCCTTGCCATGGACCCTTGCGCCATTGCAACGACACATTGCCAAAGGGGCAACTCTTGAAACATTCAAAGCACATCCCACAGTCGGCATTGCGCGTGATGCCGGCTACACACAAACCATATGGACAAGCCCATCCTTTTGAATTTCCGCGAAGGCATGATCTGTCCTTACATTTTTGGCAGACATCACGGTGACGTTTTCGCACCGAGAGGCGGGCACCCAGGCTGAATGGAGATATGTAAGCTGCTACGGGGCATAGGTAGCGACAAAAAGATCTCAATTCCCAAACCAGGGCCATACCGATTGCCACGATGACAACGATCAAAAGCGTTATGGCCGTCCAACGGGGCTGACCCGCCAGTGAAGCACTGAAGGTCCCTAGAACCATGAACATAAAAAACTGCAGCCGGCGGTTGCGCAGAAACCTGGGCCAAGGCAGCTCCAGCCCGAAAAACTGATTTAGGCCAGGTTTTTGCCCAGACATACGGACTTGTGTGGTTGCAACACGTTGGAGATATTCTCCCAGGATCGGCAATGGACACAGCGTGCACCAAACCCGACCCCCCAGGGGGACCAACAGCATGGTCAGGGTGGACATGGAAACAACCCAGGTGAACATGACGGCCGCATTGCGACCGCCCACTTTGGTGCCCAGCATGCCCGCCATAATTACCACGACCAGACCTGCCAGAAATGGCAGACTACAGACAAACTGCAGCGGTCGCCATTTGAGAATCTTGTCCAGGAAACTGTTGCGGGTGTTGAGATGAACACAGGCCTCGGCGGAATGTATCGATTCTGCATTACCGTGAAATACGCGTACAAGTCCCACCAGCAGAATGGCCGCCAGGACCCCCAGGCTACCCGAAAAAAGCCAGTTGGGTCGCACGATCAAATCTCCCTGCTCAAAGCCATGCATGGGACCACAATAGACATGACACCGGTAGCGGGATAAGGAGACCAGTTTTCCCCAAAGCCCTTTCAAACCTGCAATCAATTGCACCTCTTTCATCCGCTGGGGTGGGTCATCCATGGAAAATGGATCCCGAACTTCTACATATTCACTTGCCGGAGATATTTTAGCATCAATACGATAATCCTGCAGGAAGAAGCTGTGCCCCGTGTCGTGT
The DNA here is from genome assembly GCA_964608375.1 of uncultured Desulfobacter sp. GTDB lineage: Bacteria > Desulfobacterota > Desulfobacteria > Desulfobacterales > UBA2156 > UBA2156. The sequence goes on from CAZSON010000015.1 coordinate 4,710, forward strand.
GTAGAAAATGTCAGGACGAGATGATCTCCGCGAGTGGCACGGATAATATAAGGGTGTGTCCCATAGCGGAAGGCCTCCACATGAATGGCCTTTTGGGTGGGCGAGGGGGTGGTCTTCCATTCCAGCAAAAGTGCCGTTCCAACACAAATGCAAATGATAATTGTTGATATAATGCGCTTTCGAACCGTCATTTGAATACGTTGCCATCATTGAAATCAAGCGTATACTGGAAGCATTCCCGGTATTTTATGCTCATAATCGAATCCAAGCTTTTATGCCCTTTCAACAAATTTCTCGCGTGTACACCTCTCTTTCACTTGCATATTTCCTTCGCTTTAAACGTAAAAAACCCTCAATCGAGCCTGGGGCTGTGCTACGGTTTGATTCTTATATGGCGATTTGATCTGCTCGCAGCATCAGTCAGCCTCATCCAATAGGTGGTTAAGAAACTCAGTCGTTGTAAAGATTCTAAATTCTTGGGCTCTGAATTTTGCATTTTTCAGATTATGAACACAGGAATTACACTCGGTGAGGATCACCTCGGCATCGATTTCCGCCGCTTCCTCCAATCGCCTTCGGGCCATGGCAATAGAGTTTTTGGCAAAAGCTCCCCTCACGCCCCCACCTGCGCCGCAACAAAGGGCATTGGCCCGGTTATGCCGCATTTCCACAAAATTTGGTGCAATTTTTCGGATGATTTCCCTTGGTTCCTCATATATTCCACAGTGTCTTCCAAGATCACAGGGATCATGATAGGTAACAAGTTTGTCTGTCTTAACACCTGGGTCAAAGTCTTTAAGAAACTGGCTGATATGGATAACTTTGATCTCCTCTTGCTTAAGTCTGTCATATTGTGTCTTGTTGTTGAAGGTCCTTGAACAAAAAGGACATCCTGTGATGACTGTTTTGGCGCCTGTGTCCAAGATCAAATCAATATTTTTTTGGACAAGGTTTTTGTTGATTTCATATCCTACATCCTCCAAAACTCCGCTGCAACACACTTCGTCGATCAAGGTGTAGTCTACCTTGAAATGATCTAAAAAATCCAGAGTCGCCATGGCTGCCTCATTCTCTCGGTAGGACCCCACGCACCCGATAAAGAACACAAAATCGGCCTTCTTGTTTCGCTCCCTTTCAAAATCCTCCGGTTCATCTTCGGCGTAGATATTGGTATGTTCCTGAAGAATTCGATTCATCCCTTCAAAAGCGGGGTGACAAATTCCCAGATTCACCATATCCTTTCTCACCTGCTTGATTATTTCCGGTGGGTTCACGCCTGATGGACACTGTTCACTACAACTGGCACAGGTTGTACATTGGAAGAGCGTTTCCACAAGTTCATCGCTTAAATCTATGGATCCGTCCATGACTTCTTTGAGTATCAACATTTTTCCGCGGGCATTAAGTGCCGGCCGCTTGGTCAGGCCGAAAAGGGGGCAGATTGACCTGCAGAAGCCGCAACTGGAACATCTGAGAACCTGATCACCAAATTTATTGGCAAAATCGTACTGGCCGTCCATTTATAACTCCAGGCCCATCTTTCCAGGGTTGAGAATATTGTTTGGGTCAAACAGTTGTTTCATGGAAAGCATGACATCCATCCCCACCTCATCGTGCTCCAACCGCATGAACGGCGCCTTTGCGAGACCGATGCCATGTTCACCGGTTAGCGTACCGCCTAGCTCAATGACCTTTTCAAACAGTTCAGCTGACGCTTTTTCGACTCGTTTGATTTCGTCAGGATTGGTTCCGTCGAAACTAATCACAGGGTGGAGGTTGCCATCGCCGGCGTGACCAACGGTTGGGATTAGCAGCTTATATTTCCGGGACAGATCAGAGATCGCTCCAAGCATATGAGGAACTTTGGACATGGGTACGGCTAAATCCTCGACAAAGAGGTTATTGTTTATTCGGGCCATTACCCCATAGGCCGATTTACGGGCTGTCCACAATTCTTCGGCCGTTTCCTTTGAGTCAGCCTGTCGGATTATGGTGGCATTGTTTTTTTTGAAAATTTCTACGATCTTAGCCATTTGAAAATCGGTCTCATCCCTTGTGTATCCGTCGGTTTCAGCCACAAGGAGAGCTTCAATCTCTGGCAGGTCGAGGGCGGTGTTTTGATTGATGGCGGTCAGGGTCTGTTGGTCTACCACCTCCAAAGCGCTTGGCAAGATACCGGAGTACATAATTTCACTTATGGCTCGCCCTGCATCCTCTAAAGTATCAAAATTGGCCATCGAAGTAGAAGTCATCGGCGGTTTAGGATTAATCTTGAGGGTTATCTCGGTAACTACACCAAGAGTGCCTTCGGATCCGACAAAAAGCCTCGTCAAATCATATCCGGAAACACTCTTCATGCAATTTGAGCCCGTGTGAAGGATTCGGCCGTCCGGTAATACCACCTCCAGGGCGAGAACGTAGTCCTTTGTTGTGCCGTATTTGGCACCCTTTATACCACCGGCATTGGTGGCTACGTTACCTCCTATAGTACAAACCGAACCACTGGCCGGATCCGGAGGGAAAAAAAAGCCATAGGGAGCTAGAGCTCGGTCCAGATCGGCGTAAACCACCCCAGGCTGCACCACAGATAGTCGGTCTTCAATATTGATTGCAATAATTTTATTCATACGTCCTAGATCAAGAATCACACCTCCCCGTCGTGGCACAGCCAGTCCTGCCAGGGAGGTGCCGGCTCCACGCGGAATGACCGGAAAACGTTTCTCATTGGCCAGTTTGAGGATTTCACAGATTTGCGTAGCCGTAACCGGCCATATGGCCGCGTCAGGCCTGTGCTGATGTTCTGAGGCATCTTTAGAGTAGGCGATGAGATCAATTAGGGAATCGGTGAAATTTTCGGTCCCCACAATGTCCTGTAAGGACTGTGTGATTTTCTTGTCCATGATTCACTCCAATATGCTGGGGCCAACAGCGTAAAAGAATCCGTACGGATTCACTCACCTTCAAAAAATCCAAGAATATCTTATGTAACTTCTTAAAAAGATCTGGAAAATTAGGCAGAAAATAGCTTTTAATTTCGCTATGGTGTCCATTTGGGGCGCTATCCGCAGACATGTTTGGAGGGTATCAAAAGGGGAATTGCGCTGCAACTTCTACCCCAAAAATACTCTTTTTAGAAAAGGAGAAGAAAGCATCCCTTTTCTTAATGGGGATATGAGTGGGATTTCCGCCTTAAGCACAATCCGCATGCGGTAGGTAAGATTCAGTCTGGACCCACACAAGATTCCATGCATCACGCATCCCGGTTAGGCCTCAACCCTTGTTTCGAATCTTCTCTGCAATCTCCATGAACTCGCTTTCGCTGAGTACTCTTTTTAAATCGTGGGAGCGTAATTTGACCTCTTGAAGAATAGAAAGGGCTTCATCCTCGGTAAATTCCAGGCCCAATTTTTTTGACCATACCCAGATGTTATCCAAACCACTCTTCTTCCCCATGACGATTTTTGGATTTTCACGGCCGACAAATTCCGGGCGCACAGGATATAACATTGTGGGGTGATTACCGAATGCGTTTCGAAACCATCCTGTAACGATGCCTGATTCTATGGTATAGGCGCCATCTCCGATAAAGGGTCTACAGGATGGAACCTCGGTTCCTGAAAGTTCGCGGACCAGCTGTGAAAGTTCATTCATTTTGGAAAAATCGATTCCCAAATCGATGTCATACATGGTCAAAAGGGCCATGACGGTCTCTTCCATGGGCGTATTACCGCACCGCTCCCCAATGCCCAAAACTGTCGAATGGATGACCTCAGCCCCTGCTATCACAGCGTTTATGGTGTTAGCTACGCCCAGGCCAAAATCAGAATGGAAGTGTACCTCTACCGGCTGGGATATCCTTTCTTTAACCCTTTTTGTAAAATAGGTGGCCACCTGGGGGTTGATGACTCCAAAGGTATCCACTAGGGTAAAGGCATCCATATGGCCCTCTGCGGCCACCCTGTCCACCAGGTTGAGCAGCCAGTCTATCTCGGATCTTGTGGCGTCTATGGTGAAAAAAACCGTATAGAGACCTTTTTCCTTGGCAAAGGCTGTTGCCTTGATCGAAAGCTCTACAGCCTTTTCCAGCGGCCATTTGTAACCTTTTTCGATCAAGTGCTTACTGGATGGAATTTCAATAACAATGCCGTCGACGCCGCAATCCGCAGCCAGTTGCACATCATTTACCATGCAACGGCAAAAGCAGAAAATCTCGGCGTTAAGGTTACGTTTCACAATCTCGCGAATAGCGGCTTCATCATTCGGAGAAACTGCGGGCATGCCTGCTTCGATGCGGTGCACACCAACTTCCGACAGCTTTTCAGCAATTCTTATTTTATCATCCTTGGTAAAGATAACGCCTGCCTGCTGCTCGCCGTCACGAAGGGTAACGTCGTGGATCTTTATTTTGTTAGGCGGTTGAAAATCCCTTGTGACTTCATCAAAGTAATTCCAGGGACTGACAAACCAGTTGTCCGTTTTCCAGGGTGTCTCGTTCAATTTGCATTCCTCCAAGTTCAATTTAAGATTTCCGAATTGGCAGTTTAATCATCACTGTTTTTGTGTAATGATTGGCCAGGATAGCCACAAGCAATAAAAGGCCTTGGGCGATATACAACCACTGGGGGCCTGCCCCCAGAAGGGTAAGCCCGTTGACAATGCTGACGAGAAAGACCGTCCCTAACAGAGTACCGGCGATGACATATTTTCCGTTAAAAATAACAGTTCCCAGCATTGCTGAAACGAAAGCCTGTATAAGGAACCGTTCCCCCATATCAACATTTCCGAGTGATTGGCGGGCTGCCAGCAGTATCCCGCTGAGTGCGGCCAGAAAACCACAAAGCACAAAGGTCATAAAGGTCAGGTGCTTGATGTTCATTCCGGACAGCCTGCAGGCTTCAATGTTGCCACCGATCATACGCATGTTACGACCATAGCTCGTTTTTTCCATGAAAAGATATGTGAGGATGAAAACCACGCCCATAATATAGATCGGTATCGGCACGCTCAAAACCGTACCATTGCCAAGATAAGAAAAATTGTCGGGTACGATGCTGACTGTCAAACCGCCGGTCAACCCATAAAGAAACCCGTATAATACGAACATCGTACCCAGGGTTGCGATCAGTGAGTTCATGTGCAGCCGGGCGACCATCAGGCCGTTGGCGACGCCGATCAAGCCACCGAGGGCCACCCCGATCAGCAGGCTGGGGACAAGGCCAAAACCGAGGTTGCTCATAAGGTGACAGGTCAACATGGCAGCAGCGCCGGCCATGTTACCTACAGACAGATCCAAGCCTCCGGCCGCAATAACCATGGCCTGTCCGAATGCAACAAAGCTGATTAAACTGGTTTCCATGAAAATATCATAGAAATTGCCCTGGCTGAAGAACCCGGGTCGCAGAATGGATACAATCATGAAAAAGAGGCCAAATATGACGAAAAGACCATACCTGACAAAGGAACGACCACCTTTCTGGACAGTGGTTTCATGCGCAATGCTGTCTTGAACGCTCAAGGATATTTCACTAGAATTGGACTTGCTCAATTTTTCCCCTCCTGACAGATGAGATGGCGACCGCTGCAATAAGGATAATACCTTGAGCAGCAGGAACATAGTAGAACTTCAAGCCCAACCCGGTGAATCCGCTTAAAAGCGTATAGAGGAAAAATGCCCCGATGAGGGTTCCCGGAAAATTAACCTTGCCCGCTTTGAAGGTTGCCGTACCAAGAAAGCAGGCTGCCAGAACGAATACCATCAGCGGCTTGCCCGCATACATGATCCCTCCGCCGATACGCAGTGTCTCGATAAAGCCCGCTACTGCGAAAAGCCCGCCCGCAATGACAAAAACCATGGACTTTAATAGGCCTTCATGGAGGCCAACTTCTCTGACAGCACTGATATTCTCTCCCAGGGCCTGTATATATTGGCCCGCCCTGGTTTGGGCCTGAAAAATCCAACAGATGCTAAACAAAACAAATAAATAAATGACCGATATCTGCACCGGGCCCACGTACGACTGCACAATGGCGAGTACCTCCGGTTGTCTTATCCAGGTTGTGATCCCCTGACTGTAAACCCGTTCCGCTCCCATACAAAGAAACATGACTGCTACACTGACCAGGAACGACGGCAGCTTAAGGATAACAATCAACAGCGCATTGACAATACCCGTTCCCAGGCCGATACCCAGGCACACTAGACTGACCATCCCGATGGAGTATCCATCCTTGAGCATGCCCGCCAACACGGCACCCACCAGTCCGATGACCCCTGCATAGGACATGTCGATTTCGCCCGTCATCAATACAAAGGTCAACCCAAAGGCACATATGCCCAGAGAGGTCGATTGCACCAGGATGTTCTGGAAGTTCTGTCCACTGAAAAACCCCCTGGATGTAAAGGAAAAAACAACAATCGAGATGATGAGCGCGAATGTCGCTCCGTAGTTGTTAATGATCTCTTTTATGGTTACCGACTGTTTTGGCATAATCTTTCCCGCCCATAACATAGAATAGCAGTTCTTCCCGGTTGGTTGCCCCGGTCTTCAATTCCTTAATGATCTGTCCAAGGAACATCACCAGAATGCGATCGCACAAGAACAACACTTCCATTAGTTCGTTTGAAATGAATAAGATGCCGGCCCCCTGTCGGGCGAGATCCACGATAATCTTGTAGATGTCATATTTCCCACCAACATCGATGCCTTTGGTCGGTTCATCGAAGATGTAAATGCTCGAATCGCTCATCAGCCATTTGCCGACCACTACCTTCTGCTGCGTTCCACCGCTCAGGAACTGCACCTCCTGTTCCGGTGTCGGTGTGGCGATTCCAAGTTGATTTATGGAATCTTTGACCGCTCCGATTTCTTTTCTTTGATTTATCCATGAAGGTCCGACACAAAATTTATTTTTTAAAGCCGCCATAGTCAGGTTTTTTCGAACCGATTCGTCGCCCACCAGCCCCTGAGCCGCTCTGTCTTCCGGGATCAGAGCAAGCCCCCTTCCGACCGAATCTTGAGGTGTCATGATCTTGACCTCTTTACCACCCAGACCGATAGTGCCGGATTTTTTGGGATCAGCACCGAAAATGGCCCTGGCCACCTCACTCTTACCTGCGCCGATACTACCTACAATGCCCAGAATTTCGCCCGACCTCAGATCAAAACTGATATTTTCGCCTTTAGCCATGGGGTAAAGGCCTCTGACCGACAGCTTCACATCGCCAATGGGTACCCGCTCTTTGGGAACCTGCTGGGTAATCTTGCGGCCAAGCATATGTTTGACCAGTTCGGCCTGGGGTAGCTCATTGATCTTTGCTGTGATAATCTTGCGTCCATCTCTCAGAACAGTGACACGATCACAAATGCGATAAATTTCCTCCAGCCGGTGCGAAATATAGATAACCGTCAAACCTTTTTGTTTTGCCTTTTCCAAGAATGCGAAAAAGCTGTCCGATAGTTTTTGATCCAGGCGGGCGGTCGGTTCATCCAAAATTATAATTTTTGGCAACATTACCAGCGCGCGTGCAATCGCTACCAGTTGCTGCTGTGAAATGCTGAGATCCTCCACTATTGTGTCAATGTCAATCTCGGATGTAACCTCGGTTAGATACTCAGTGGCTTTTAAACGCAGTGCCTTCCAGTCTATAATGCCGAATTTTTTTGTCGGTTCCTGTCCCAGGCAGATGTTCTGGGCTACATTGAGCATGGGAATCAGGTTCAAATCCTGATGGATCATGCTCAGGCCAAGTTTCTGTACTCCCCGTATCCCCAGTTCTCTGACGTTTTGATCTTCGACGAAAATATCACCCTCATCCTCAATATACTCCCGAACAATGGTTTTCATCAGCGTGGTCTTGCCGGCACCGTTTTCGCCGCAAAGGGCATGTACCTCACCGCGTCTTACCGAAAAGTCCAGGCCCACCAGCGCCTTTACGCCGGGAAAATATTTGCAAACATTTTCGGTCCTGATAACAATATCGTCTGTTTCACCCATTGGACTGCCCATCTCTTCCCCGTGCCTTATTTTTGGTGGCATCACACGGGTCTTTTAGTATGGACCCGTGTGATAATCTATCCATTACCAGGGTTTTTTCAACTTCGTAGTCGAAAAGTTACCGTCCCAGGCTGCGTCCACGCTATCGTAGATCTTCTTTGCTTTGAATTCTTCAATATTTTTTGTTGCCACATAGGCCACCCCGATGACGGTCAGTGCAGGCAGATTTGCCTTGGCCTCCTGCACGGTCTTATAGCCCATGGCGGCATCCAAGGCCTTTGCCGTGGCAATGCCCTGCGTAATAGGCTCGATGCCGACAACGGCCGTGGGAGGGCAGTCCGGCTTGTGCATTTGAGCCAGCAAAGACGGTTCCTGATCAATGCTGATCACAGCAACCTGATCCTGCTTCTTCATTTCCTTGATAGCTTTAATGGCGCCCACAGCCGGCAGGCCCCAGGTCGTGGCCACTGCTTTCAAGTCAGGATGGGCCCGCAGGGTTGCCTTGGTAATATTGTAGGCATTGTTGACCGGATCGGAGGGATTTACCTCATGCCAGTCACCGATGAGTTTTATACCAGGGAACCACCGCAGGACCTCCTTAAAGGAACGCTTGCGGACCTCCAGGGTGTGCCACCCGGCCGCATCCATGCCGATGTATTTGCCGGTTCCATGCATCCGGTTGACCATCCATACGGCGAGGTTCGTGCTGCCCTGCCAGCTGTCTTCAACAGAGTTGTTTACCGCCCAGGGTGAAAACATGATTACCGTAACAACGGGAATATTGGCTTCCCAGGCTTTTTTGGTGACATCCAGGAACGCATCGCCTTCACCGCCCTTGATTACAATGCCATCCACTTTCATGGAGATAAAATTCTCTACGTCGGCCTTCTGCTGACCTGTTCCGCCGGCACCGGCGTTTGTACTGATGACTTTGTCACCTTTTTTCTCAAAATAATCAATGATAGTCTGATTGGCCCTGGCATTCCAGTCGTTTCCCAACCACAGGTTCGACACACCGATCACCCGTTGACCCGCAGTAGCCGGGGAAACTATGGCGATCAGACTCAGGATGCAGATAAGCGACACGATGGTGAAATAGCTTTTTTTCATGATTGAACCTCCTTTTTAATTGAAAAAATGTTAGTCTTTTTCTGCTTTTGCTTGTTAGAGCATTTTCCTCTCCTCTTTGTTTTCAACCTCCTTTCTTACTATGCTATGGGGTTTAGTAAATTGAACCAGGTGAAAAGAGATTACGCATTTCTGTGGCAAAATAACCTTACCACTAAAGTGCTGTCAACTATTTTTTTTAATGAAGAACTCTATATAATAAAAATCTATTGCAATTTTTTTACAACTAATTGATTATTATAATAATTTAGTGATTACTATTTATTAATTATTTTTTTATTGACAAAGCACAATCCAACCGCTAAAAATAAAATAAAAAGAGGTATTACCAATGAATGATAATATTTTTTTACCTATCAAACCAAAAAAAATATCCGATGAAATCGTAAGGCAATTGCGTTCGCTGATATTTGACGGCAAATTACAGCCCGGCGAAAAATTGCCACCAGAAAGAGAATTGGCGAGATCACTGAACGTTAGCAGACCCCCGTTACGGGAATCCTTGAATATCCTTCAGAGTATGGGGCTCATTGAAATTCAGCATGGCAACCGTACATTTGTGCGACCTATAACGACCCGATCCATTTATGATCCGCTGGTTGCTTTCAGTAAAGAATCTCCCCAGAATATCTTGCAGGTGCACGAGGTCCGGAAATATTTGGATATCGGATCGGTCAGTTTAGCAGCTGAGCGCGCAACACCGAAACAGGTTATGAAACTCAAGAAGATTGTACATCGAATGGAGGACGATTTAATAAAAGGTCACCTTGGTGCAAAAGCGGATCTCGATTTTCATATAGAAATCGTCAAGCTAACCGGTAACCATGTATATCATCACTTGGTGACAACAGTTTACGATCTTTTACAGGAAGAGCTTCGTATTGCTTGGGGAGGCATTTTTAACGAGCCGGAAAGTAAAAAAATGTTGCTCAAGCAACATAAAAAAATATTTAGAGCAATCAAAATGAACAACCCGAAAGAAAGCAGGAAAGCTGCCCGCGAACATCTCGATTATGCTGAGAAGAAGTGGGCGGAGACGCTTTTACAAAAAACACGATAACAACCTATCGAAGGTGGTGAAAAATGGGTGATGTAAAAGTAACAATTGATGGCATCGAAGTGATTGGCAATGATGAAATGACGATACTGACTGCCGCCGAAAAGGCAGGTATTAAGATTCCAACACTCTGTTACATGAAAGATCTATCTCCCAGCGGAAATTGCCGAATGTGTGTCGTAGAGGTGGATAACTCGCCGAGGCTTGTGGCCGCCTGCCACACACCAATCATGGAAGGAATGGCTGTGCATACGCATTCCTCCAAGGTTAAGGCGGTACGCAAGGTAAACCTGGAACTATTGATGATCGGTCACACAGGCACCTGTGTAACGGACATCCATGCGCATGAGTGCCGGTTGCATAACCTGGCATCCGATGTGGATATGGGGCCTCCCCGATTTAAAGTCAAACACTCCCGCTACTACCCCCCGGAACCGCCGAATCCCTATATAAAAAGGGATATGTCAGCGTGCATCCTCTGCCGCAACTGTGTGCGTGCATGTCGTGAGATAGCCAAGAAAGATATATACGCGATGGCCTATCGAGGCTTTCAGTCCAAAGTCGTTGTGGATTGTGATGTTGCCTTGAACAAGGATGAATGCAAGGACTGTGGGATTTGTATTGAATATTGCCCCACGAGCGCTTTGACGAAGCCGATTGAGGAGGTGTTATGATAGCAAACCAGCATAATGGACGAGATATTCTTTTGGACAAGCTAAAAGAAGAACAGCTGAATAGCGGCTATGTATCTGAAGCGTTTATCGCCGGTGTGGCCAAATCCTTGGGACTCTCAGTCAGTGAGGTGTATGGCGTAAGCACATTTTACAGTTTTCTGTCAACGCAACCCTTGGGTCGGCATATTATGCGGGTGTGTAAAAGCGTACCGTGTTGCATGCAAGATGCAGAAATGGTCATCGACTGGATCCAGGCAGAGCTTGATATCAAGCCTGGTGAGACCACACCTGACGGGCGCTTCAGCTTTGAGCTGACCAACTGTATCGGTGCCTGTGATACGGCTCCGGCCATGCTGATCGATGAGAAAGTATATGGTCAACTGACGCGGGATAAAATATCTGAAATACTAAAATCGTACGAATAAACTATTGTGGAGGTCAGCAATGCCCGAGAAGAGAATATTGCTTAAGAACTGTGGTGAGATTGATCCCCGGAGTATAGCGGATTATGAAAATAAGGGCGGCTTCAAGGCCCTCGCCAAGGCCTGTGAGATGCCCACTGACGGCGTGATCGAAAAAATCAAGGCATCGGGTCTCAGGGGACGTGGTGGCGCCGGATTTCCCTGCGGGACAAAGTGGGAGCTGGCCAAAAAGACCCACAGCGACATCAGATACCTGATCTGCAACGCGGATGAAGGCGAAGTCGGCACTTTCAAGGACCGCTACATCATTCAACATGATCCTTTCAGCCTGATAGAGGGGATTGCCTTGGCAGCCTATGCCATCGACGCTAAAAAAGCATTTATTTATCTTCGCCAGGAGTACCACTATCTGCTGCCGGTATTGACGAATGCAATCGCACAGGCCAAAATCAAGGGTTATCTGGAAGATCTGGGCATCGAGATTTGCGAAGGTGCGGGCTCCTACATTTGCGGCGAGGAATCTGCGCTGATGAACTCTATCGAAGGCAAACGCGGTGAGGCCCGCTTTAAACCGCCCTTTCCATCCGACAGTGGTCTTTTTAACAAACCAACGGTGATCAACAATGTTGAAACACTGATCAATATCGCGCCTATCGTATTGAATGGCGCGGACTGGTATCAGGGGATCGGTACGGACAAAAGCAAGGGGACCAAAATATTTTCGGTGTGCGGCGATGTATCCAAGCCCGGAATTTATGAGCTGGAAATGGGGGCTGATTTAAAAGATCTGGTTGTCAATATGGCTGGTGCCGAAAATATCAAGATGATTCAGATCGGCGGATCTACCGGCGGTATTGTGCCTGCCAGCATGCTGGCGACGCCGCTTTCTTTCGAGACCGTTCTGGGTTCCGGGGCCGTGGTGGTATTTGACGAAAGCCGGGATGTGATCGATTTTGTACGCCGGGCCATGGAATTTTTAAATGAAGAGTCCTGCGGCAAGTGCACACCCTGTCGCGAAGGGACCGAGGTAATGGTCGAGATATACAGCCGCCTGGTTGATGGTGAAGGGGCTCAGGATGACATCCTACAATTGGAAGAACTGTCCGAGGCGATGATGCTTTCATCCCTGTGCGGCCTGGGCCAGGCGGCGCCTATTCCCGTGCTGGACAGCCTTAAATATTTCCGCAATGACTATCAAAAGAGGATCAGCCAATCCGTTTTTCTGAGAACTCTGAGGATGGCGACAGACTGACGTTACAGAGAACTTTTTTCAGGTTTTTTTTTGTAACCGATAAGAGGAGGGTATCAAAGTGAAAGGAGAAACGGGCAAATATCTGTGCCCTTATTGCACAGCACAAACAGATAATTTTGAGGGACTGAAAGGCCACGTACTGGCGAGCCATAAAGACGATCCCGTTCCATTGCCCCAAGGCATAATAAGGCTGACCGTCAATGGACAGGATTATCAAATTTACGTCGAACCGGAGTGGACACTTAATTATCTGCTTCATGACAAGATGGGTTTGACATCACCTAAAATGTTCTGTGACCGGGGCGCGTGCGGGTCGTGCACTGTCATCATGAACGGAAGGTCTATTCTTTCCTGTATGAGTCTGGCCATCGAATGCGACGGCAACACGATTGAGACGGCCGAGGGTATTGCCGATGCCGGCCATCCGCTTGTTGAATCATATGTCAAGTATCATTGTATGCAATGTGGCTACTGTACACCTGGATTTATCACAACCGCAAAGGCCCTGCTGGATAAAAACCCCAATCCAACCGATGAAGAGATCATTGAAGCCCTCGGCGGAAACCTTTGCAGATGCGGTACCTATCCGCAGCATCCCAAAGCCATTTTAGAGGCCGCCCAAGCGCTGGAAGAAGAGGGAAGGGTATAAACTATGGGTAGACCCAGAGTACGATCCTATGAAGACCTAAAGAACAAAGGCATGTACAATGTCGATGCGGACACTTCTGAAATCACCTATAACCATATCGGAAAACGAGGCGTACGTCGCATTGACGGATATGCCAAGGCCAGTGGCAAGGCTGTTTACACGCGAGATGTTCAGGTTCCAGGTATGCTTTTTGCCAAAGTCATGCGCTCCCCATACGCTCACGCCCGAATCCTTAGCATGGATACAAGCAAAGCCGAATCCTTGCCGGGTGTACAGGCCATTTTAAGATATGATGATCCGGAAATAGAAGGTAGAAAACTGAATGGAAGTGTAGGGGGACCTGACAGAATGGCCGGTGAATTCTCTGGTTTCGCTCTGAAACCGGAAAGTGTCATCCTTGCTCAGGAGGCCTGGTTTGAAGGACAGGCTGCCGGGGCTGTAGTAGCTGCTGATAGTGAAGAAATAGCCGGAAAAGCCCTTCGACTCATTGTTGTGGAGTGGGAAGAGCTGCCGTTTATTTTGGGTCAGGAAGAAGCCCTGAAATCGGAAGCACCCGTTTTACTGTTCGGCGCCGAAAGCAACAAGCTCCCTGATTTCAGGGGGGAAATTATTGAAACAGGGGATGTGGAAACAGGCTTCAAGGAAGCCGATAGGATCATCGAATTTAAAGCCAGCCGCAAGGCACATCTCTGGGCAGGCGCTGAAATGCCCAGCGTTCTTGCCCGATGGATAGAAAACAGGCTGGAATTATGGAATCATGTTCAACAGCCTTATTCTGTCAAGATGCTTTTGAGTGAACAATTAGATATTCCCTTGAACCAGATTACCATGCACACCCCCTATCAGGGTTGCTCCTTTGGCGAGCGATGCAATCCGGCGGATTTTTCCATCAACGGCATGAATACTATAGCGGTAATCATGGCCAAGAAGACCGGGCGACCGGTAAAACTTCTCTTTGACCGGGCCGAAAAATTCTATGGGGAATCAAGTGATATGATGGAAGGCTATTTTAAAGTTGGTTTCAACAATGACGGCGCCATAACGGCAGTGTATATGAAAAATATCTTTGCCGTTTTTTGGTGCTGCCCCGGGATTGAACATTTTATAGAAAATACAAGAATTCCCAACTTGAAATGTCACGTTATCCCGGTAGATGTCAGTAAGGCACCGGCATGGTGGGATCGATGCGAGCAGCTTCCAAATGCTCTCTGCCTTACAGTGGTCTTTGATCATGTGGCTGCCGAACTGGGCATGGACCCCACACTTCTGGCTTTGAAAAACGACGGCTGCCAGGGCCATAACATGGACTGGTTATCCAAGCAAAAAACAGAACATGGTTTTTCTGACAAAGACAGTCTCAAGGAATGCATCGAGGCCGGCAAAAAGGCTATCGACTGGGATAACAAATGGCATCCGCCCGGTCAGAGAAAGCTTCCCAACGGGAAAATGCATGGAATTGGTTTTACCTGGAATCAAGAATGGGACGACACACGAGGTACGGGATCCGCCGCTGTTTGGATTGAAAATGATGGAACAGTTAGTATCGTGGCTCATCATCCAGAATTCGGTGTAAATCCATGGACAACCTACTGCCAGATCGTGGCTGATGAACTGGGTGTACCTGTAGAAGATGTTACCATAAAACCTTTTGATGGTGACCATATCTTCGCACTCATGTCACCGGACGGTTCATGCAACCTCTGTTCGAACGGATTTATTGTGCGCAAAGCAGCGCGCAAAGCCAAAGCACTGTTGCTGGATCTGGCCTTGAACTTCTTTGAGGGTCTGAACATTGAAGATCTGGACATCAAAGATCGATATATTTTTGAAAGAAAAAAACCTGAAAATAAAAAACTGGTCAAAGATATCGCTGTGCTGAGTATGCCGATGCACAACGCTGTGGGAACATGGACCGAACCCCCTATTGTTGGCTGGGCCTGGCATCAACACGGTATATGGGGGGATGCCATGGAAACGGGTAGGCCCCGTTTTTGCCGGCAGGCCCACTTTATGGAAGTGGAGGCGGATACCGAGACTGGTCAAATCGAGGTGACCAAGGTAGTCAATATCAATGATGTCGGCAAGGCCATATCGCCCGAGAGTGTCGAAGGGCAGATGTATGGCGGGACTTACATGGGTGTCGGTAGAGCACTGACCGAAGAAATGGTTTGGGATCCTCAAACCGGTGTGCTGCTGAATCGTAATCTTCTGGATTATAAAATTGCCACCATAAAAGACTGTCCGGGAGCCGACACCGTGATCGTGGAAACCGAGATGGGGCACGGTCCATACGGCACTGTTGGCGTGGGTGAAGATGTTGCTACCGTGATTCCAGCTCTCCTGGGACCCGCAGTCTACAATGCGATTGGAGTATGGATCGACGACTTTCCGATCACACCGGATAAAGTATTGAAAGCCTTGGGCAAGATATAAGGAGGGGACGGGATGAAAAGATTTGCGCATTTTAATGCATTGACCATAGATGAAGCGGTATCACACCTCAGGCGATATAGGGAAAAGGCACAGCTGATTGCCGGAGGAACGGATCTTCTGGGAAAAATGAAAGACAGAATTCTCCCCGGCTATCCCGAGGCCCTGATCAATCTGAAGACCATACCCGGGCTTGATGCTATCCAGGAAGAAAACGGTGTGTTGAAGATCGGAGCCCTTGCCATTTTAGAGGATATTGCCCGCAATACCACTGTTCAGGCGAATTATGGGGCTCTGGCTGAGGCCGCTCGCAGGACCGCGTCACCGCACGTGCGGGAGATGGGCACCATCGGCGGAAATATCTGCCAGGATATCCGATGCTGGTACTACCGACATCCCGACAACCGTTTTCCATGCCTCCGCAAGGACGGCGGCAAGTGCTACGCTCTCGAGGGGGATAAACGCTATCACTCGATTTTCGGCGCCAGCGTCAAAGAAGGCTGTATTGCTGTCCATCCCAGTGATATCGCTGCTGTTTTAGTTGCGCTGGCTGCCAAGATCAAAACGACCAGACGTACAGTTGATGCTGAAAAGTTTTTCCAAGTGGATGTGTCCAAAACCACAATTCTGGATCAAGACGAGTTTGTCACTCAGGTTCAGATCCCAACGCCTCTGGAAAACGCAAAGAGCGCCTACTTAAAGTTTGCTTTGAGAAAATCCATCGACTTTCCCATTGTCAGCTGTGGCGCTCTGATATCGAATATCAATGATCGGGTAGAAAATGCAAGGATCTGTCTCAACGCCGTCTATGTCAAGCCTTATCGGGCTTTTAAGGCAGAAGAGTACATAATCGGCAGGCAGATCGATAAAGCCCATGCCGAAAAAGCGGGGGAAGCGGTTGTCTCGGATGCGAAGCCTTTAGGAGATAACGACTACATGGTGGTTTTGGCTAAGGTTATCATCAAACGGGCCATTATGGCATGCAAGTGAGCGCCGACTTTTTTCAGTTTGATAAATCATTAAACCCGACTTTTGGGTAGTGCCACATTAAGCAGAGATCTTGAATCCCTGCAATGGGCGAAGAAAGTGATGCCGTGTCAGTACGTGTTGAATTGAGTCTTCTACTGCGCAGATATGCTCCAGGTTACGACAGTGATGGTGGAATCATCGTTGACTATGAAGCAGGAAAAACTGTTAAGCATATCATAGCTGAGCTGAATATCCCAAGAGACAGGGTCTTTACTATACTTGTCAATCGAAAACCATCTAAGGTTAGCCATAAGCTACAAGATGGCGATCATGTGACGTTGGCAATGATTATTGGTGGGGGTTAATGTCCAACCACACGATTTACAGGATGGCGCGGTCCTGCATGCAAGATGCAGAAATGGTCATCGACTGGATCCAGGCAGAGCTTGATATCAAGCCTGGCGAGACCACATCTGACGGGCGCTTCAGCTTTGAGCTGACCAATTGTATCGCTGCCTGTGATACGGCTCCGGCCATGCTGATCGATGAGAAAGTATATGGTCAGCTGACGCGCGATAAAATTTCTGAAATACTGAAATCGTACGAATAAACTATTGTGGAGATCAGCAATGCCCGAGAAGAGAATATTGCTTAAGAACTATGGTGAGATCGATCTGCTTCATGACAAGATGGGTTTGACATCACCTAAAATATTCTGTGACCGGGGCGCGTACGGGTCGTGCACTGTCATCATGAACGGAAGATCTATTCTTTCCTGCATGAGTTTGGCCATCGAATGCGATGGCAACACGATTGAAACGACCGAGGGTATTGCCGATGCTGGTCATTTGTTTGTTGAATAATATGTCAAGTATCATTGTATGCAGTGTGGCTACTATACACCGGGGTTCATTACGACATCGAAATCATTGCTGGATAAAAACCCCAATCCAACCGATGAAGAGATCATTGAAGCTCTGGGGGGAAATCTGTGAAGATGTGGTACATACCCGTAACATGTCCTCGCCGTAAAGGAAGTGGCACAACAGCTCAAGGAGAAAAAATAAGATGAGGGTACAAAAAGAATACGATCGCATGATCGAAATGCAGGATAATACCGGCGCAGATAAATATCCCTTGAAAGAGTACAACAATATCGGTAAACGCAATGTTCGCAGGCTGGACGGTCTGGAAAAAGCCAGTGGTCGTGCCGAATACACGATGGATATCCAACTGCCCGGCATGCTTTACCTCAGATTCCTGACATCACCCTACCCGCATGCCAAAATCTTGAAAATGGATACGAGCAAAACCGAAGCATTGTATGGCGTCAGGGGTATCCTGCGCTATGACGACCCTGAGCTTCCGGAGGTTGCCGATTTAGGTGGGCATGGCCCTACAGCTGTAAAGGTTCTCTCCGGCGTGGCCTATTTCGAGGGAGAGCCTGTGGGCGCAGCCATCGTCGCTGATACTGAGGATATCGCCGAAGAAGCCCTTCGGCTGATTGATGTAGAATGGGAGGAACGTCCTTTTGTCTTAGACCCTGAAGAAGCACTTGAAGCTGACGCCCCGGTAGCACATCCGGAAAATTTTCCGGAAAGCAATCTTGAAGTGGAACATGTAGAGGGACACGGCGATGTGGAAAAAGGTTTCGCAGAAGCTGATAATGTCATCGAATTTTCTGCCAAACGAGCCCTGCACACCTATGTTTCACCTGAGCGCCCCTGCGGCGTAGTCAGATGGAACGGCGACTATCCTGAGTTCTGGTTGAAGCATCAGCGCCCCCATGAAAATAAACGCGCCATATCCTCCTGGTTCGATCATATTCCGATGAACCGAATAGAGATGCATCTGCCGTATCAGGGTGCTACCTTCGGGGGATGGACCCAATTTTATTGGAATCAGGGCCCTATCTATTGCTCGATGGTATTGGCAAAGCGGACCGGCCGCCCGGTGAAATATATATTTTTACGGCGTGAGGATTTCTACGGCGGCTCCATGGATGATGGGAAATACTATTATAAGGTTGGTTATAACAATGATGGAACCATCACTGCTGTTCAAGCAAAAGCTTATTTTGCCAATGCACAATGGGAGGGATTTGGGCCGGGGAACCATTTCGAGGATAACACGGCCATTTCCAATCTGGATGCCCCCAGAAAAGTTATCAAAGTCAACAAAGGGCCCAATACTGCCGTGCGCTGCGAACAGCTTCCCAACACCATGTCGTTTACGCTGGTCATGGATAGGGTTGCCGCTGAACTGGGTATGGATCCGATCAAGGTGGCGCTTAAAAACGATGGCACCAAAGGAAACGACATTAACTGGCTTTTGGAGCGCGCCAAAGAATTGGGATTCCCCGGTAGAAACAGTTTGATAGAATGCCTGGAAAAAGGAAAAAAGGCCGCTGATTGGGATAAGAAGTGGCATCCACCCGGCACCAAAAAGCTTCTTAACGGGAAAATGCATGGAATCGGTTTTACCTGGACGCACGAATGGGATGATTCCTGTGGATCCGGTGAAATAGCCATGCGGGTCGAGCGAAATGACGGAACGGTCAGCATTTTAGGTATGCGCTGTGATAACGGGGTCAATGCCGAGACAGGGTATTGTCAGATTGCTGCAGATGAATTGGGTATGCGCCTGGAAGATATATTTTATAGACCGCA
This sequence comes from uncultured Desulfobacter sp., assembly GCA_964608375.1. Lineage (GTDB taxonomy): Bacteria > Desulfobacterota > Desulfobacteria > Desulfobacterales > UBA2156 > UBA2156. The sequence continues at coordinate 23,955 of CAZSON010000015.1, forward strand.
TACCGACACCGGCTTTTTCCCCATGTGCCCGGATTCTTCCACGAATACAGGCGTAAACGGCTGGGCTGTCAGGCATTGCGCCAGACTGCTGAAGGCAAAAATATTGAAAGCTGCCACTATCCCGATTGCGGTAACACAGCGTGGAATCTACCCTGCCCATTTTCCGGACCTGAAGCCAGATGATCTGGATATAAAAGAGAGTGTGATATACGTAAAAAATGATCCCTTAAAAACACTTTCGGTAGCAGAACTTGTTGGCTCGGCCGCTGAAGCAGGACCGTTAGCATTTCATGAATTGTACGGAGCTGAGAGACACCCATTCAGCGCTCCTCTTTTTGCCCATAGCTACCAAGTACAGATCGGCTGCTACAAGGGTTTCCGGCCCAAGTTCTGCAGACAGGTCCATTTTATGGAAGTAGAAGTCGATACGGAGACCGGGCAGATTGAGGTTATCAAGGTCGTGAATGTGAACGATGTCGGGAAAGCCATTAATCCTGATTCTTGCTCAGGACAGCAATATGGTGGTGACTATATGGGCGTGGGACGGGCATTATATGAGGAAGTCATCCACGATCCGGCAACCGGTGTCATGTTAAACGGCAATCTTCTGGATTATAAAATCGCGACCATCGGCGATTGCGGATCCATCGACACGCATCTTGTTGAAACCGGCCAAGGTTATGGACCCTATGGAGCAACCGGAATCGGTGAAGACATTGCCACCGTCATCCCGCCACTTTTGGTACCTGCAATTTACAACGCCATCGGCGTTTGGATTTATGATTTTCCAATAACACCTGAAAAAATTCTAAAAGCGTTGGGAAAGATATTACCGTCCGGGCAAAAAGATTGCTGAAGAAAACACCCTTTCTGCTGCCAAAGCCGCAGTCTCGGAGGTAAAGCCCTTACCTGAAAACGGTTATATGATCGATATAATCAAAGTAATGATCAAAAGAGCCATCATGGCCTGCAAATAGGGGCAGAGGAACTATCGGCATTACAGTATCGGAGAAATCGTCCTTTGAAAATCAGCTTGAAATTGTTTGGCCGATTCATTCAGATATTCCAGATGGATGAAAAAGAGATAGTCCTAGAACCAGGAGCCACCATATTGGATCTTATTCATTCTCTATGCAAAACAGATAAACAACGTGATAGTCTTTTCGTCACTACCGACAGAAAGCTTAGATCAAATGTAACGATCAGAAAAAATGGCAGATTTATTATTCACCTCAATTGGCTGGATACAACACTGCAAGAGGGAGATCGTGTTGATATATTGACACTTCATTGTGGAGGATAGCTACCATTAACTCTGGTAAGCCTCAGTAATCATTTTAA
>CAZSON010000016.1:0-15967 GCA_964608375.1 uncultured Desulfobacter sp.
TTTTGACATTTGAATACAAATTTTTTAAAATACACATTGCCATTACAAGGAAATTCTTATTCTATTTCATAACCCTGAATATTTTTGTTTCCGAGAAGCCTATCGAAAATTCAATGGTTCCATAGCTCGATTGAGGCTTGAACTAAGTCAATAAACAAACACGAAGTTTGATATTGGAAAAAATGTCAGCATTTCAAAAAAAAGAGGTTGTGACGTTAAAAGACCTCAGGCACTCAATCGTCGCTGGCAAAAACAATGAAGCTGTAACAATCGCAAAATCTCTTATCAACAATGGGATTAACTTTAAAGAGATCATCGTTGATGGCGTGACAAAGGCAATGGAATACCTCGATAACAAATGTAGCATAGAAGATTTTAATCTTTTGGAACTGATGTTAGCAGGAAGGGCTGCTATGGATGTCATCGACCATCTTTATGCCGATGGGCTGACAATAGGCGATACATTGATCGATACTGATCAATCTCGCAGCAAAAAGATCATTTTGGGGTCGATTAAAGGGGATATACATGAGATAGGGAAAAATATTTTTTCTATGATTATGAAATCCTATGGATTTGATGTTATAGATATGGGAAAGGATGTCGATCCTGATGACCTTGTCATGGCAGCCATTAATAACAAAGCAGATTTTATCGGTATATCGAGCCTGATCACCACAACCGTTCCTTATGTAAGAAGGGTCAAAGGATCTGCAATGGAAAATGGGCTTCATGCAGTGAAGATTGTTGCCGGTGGAGCCGCCCTCAAACAGTCGAATTTGGAATATCTCAATGTGGATTTTGTGGCAGACACGGCCTTTGACGGCCTTCATTATATAAGAAGCATCTGAATAATGAAATCGATCGATCGTATAATTTCCACTATTAACTTTGAAAGAACAGACAGGGCGCCTGTCTTTTCGCACATTTACGGGTTTGCTTCCAGGCTAAGACATATCCCTTTGAAGGACTATTTGAATAGTGGAGAATTGCTGGCTTTTTGTCAAATAGAGGCATGGAAGCGATTTAGTTACGATGGTGTAACCGCATTTGCCGACAATTCCCTTGAAGCTGAAGCAATCGGCTCAAAGATATCTTATAAGAATGATGCCTACCCGCACATTGATAGATACTGTCTAAATGATATTCGTGATTGGAAATATCTTTCGATACCTGACCCTGAAAAGGATGGAAGAATGCCGGTCATCATAGACGCATGCAGGATCCTTAAAAATGAAGTGGGAAAAGAGACGGCAGTTATCGGGACAGTTCAGGGGCCTGTGACATTAGCCGGACAACTTTTGGGGATAGAAAAGCTTATTTATTCCGTAGTTGATCATCCTGAGGAATTTTATAACCTATTGAATTTCAGCACCCGGGCCATGGTTACCTTCGGCAAAGCCTTAATAAAGGCAGGGGCTCATATCATACACGTTTTCGACCCGTCCTCCTCTTGCTCAGTAATAAACAGGGCTGTTTTTAAAGAATATGTCCTTCCGAATTTAAAACAGGCGTTCGGGGAGTTTAAACATAGTGGAGATCCCATATGCTGGCTAAATATCACCGGTCAGACCATACCTATTCTGGATCTCTTTTCTGAAACGGGGGCGGATCTGTTTAATATCGATTATCTTGTTCCCATTACCATCGCAATGGAAAAACTGCCTCACCATTGCATCAACGGAAATATAAAATCATTCAGTTTTATATCCGGTGAAGCAAAAGAGATCCAGAGGGAGGCAAAAGATCTTCTGACGCAGACACAGAGTAGAGGGGGGTTTGCCCTTGGCCCTGGCTGCGAGATCCCTTTAGAATCCAAAGTGAGCAATATTGAGGCCATGATGATAGCCGTTAATGGCTGATCGAGGCTAATAGATTAGAAATGATGAAATGAGATCTGCCGCGAAGAAAAAATTAAACTCCCATGGGTCACCAAAGGTTGAGTTGAAAAATTTGAATCTTGAATCATACTATCAGGCCAAATTTGAAGCCCTGTCCACCCTGATCAAGATCAGCACCGCCATAGGCTTCATGCCGATGGAACTTAAAGCCTCTTTAAAGTTTTTAGTAAATGAAACGAAGAAATTCTTTGATGCATACGGTTGCGCTATTGTCTCAATGATTGAAGATGTGAGCTCCGGCATAGTATGTTCAGATCCTCCAGACATGAGAAGTGGGCTGCTCAGGTTTTCTGAGAACACCAAAAGATGCCTTGTTGTCAGGGATGAATTACCCTCGGTTGTTCAGGATACAAGGAGGAAAGAAAAAATATGCATCGGATTTGAATGCGACAAGAGAGTGGCATCTTACGCATGTTTGCCGATATCAACAGGCAACAAACTGCTTGGCATTTTAATAGTAAGCAGTTTAAAGAGGCGGGCTTTTACACAGCACCATCTGGAGATGATGTTATCGATAGCCACTATGGCAGCCTCTGTCATCCAGCGGGCACAGCTATTCCATAAATTGGAGGAGGAAAAGAGGCGATTGAAAAGAGCCAATGAGGAGATCAACACATTAAATTCGGATTTAGAAACGAAGATCAAAGATTTGAAAGTGGCTCAAAATCAAATTATTCAGACTGAAAAATTGGCTGTGGCCGGAAGACTGGCAGCAGGGGTTGCCCATGAGGTGAATAACCCCATCGGGATTATCATCAACAGGATAGAATGCCTCCAATCAGAGGCGCAGGAAAAAGGAGTCTCCGATGGTCTGATAAAGGATTTACATACCATAGGCAAGTATGCCCACAGAATTTCAAAGATCGTGGAAGACCTCTCCATATTCTCCAGAACCACTTATTCTGAGTCCGATTTCACCAGGCTCGACATCCATGATGTCCTTGTCGATGTCTTCTTCCTTGTGGAGCAAAAAATCAGGGGAAAGAAGATTAGGCTTATCAAAAAACTTTACCCGGAAAGTCTCTTTATTATGGGAGATTCGGGAAGACTGGAACAGGTCTTCATCAATATTATAGATAATGCCATTCACGCAATATCAGGTAGTGGATTTATAACCGTGTCAACAACGCCGGAAAAAAAATCTATTAAGATCATCATTTCTGATTCCGGAACCGGCATGCCGCAGGAGCATCTTAACAAGATCTACGATCCTTTCTTTACCACAAAAGAGGTTGGAAAAGGGACCGGGTTGGGACTGCCCATCACCCAAGCCATTGTCATGGAGCACAATGGCTCCATAGGTGTGGACAGCGAGATCAAAAAGGGCACGACTTTCACCATAACCTTTCCAAAGGCCCCTGAATTCAATAATGAACCGTCATGACTACTCATGAAGAAAAAATATTGATCATCGATGATGAAGCGGAAATGCTGGATAATTGCTGCCGAATCCTGAAACGATCCGGTTACCACTGCCTGGTATTGCAGGAAAGCGAGCATTTCGCCCAGGTTTTTAAAGAGGAACTCCCCGATCTAATATTGACCGACTTGCGAATGCCAAAAAAGGATGGCATGAGTGTGCTCAAGGAGGCAAAAGCATTAGATCCGGATATAATTGTGCTCTTCTTTACAGCCTATGGCACAATCAAATCTGCTGTAGAGGCATGCAAATTAGGCGCTTTCGACTATATCCAAAAGCCTTTTTCCGCTGAACAGTTGCGCATTGCAGTGAACAGAGGGATCCATCAAAAGAGACTGTCAGATGAAAATAAATACCTGCGTTCTCAGCTCAAGGAAGCTTACGGTTTCAATAGGATCATCGGTAAAAGTGCATCGCTTCAGCAGGTTTTAGGGCTTGTCAAAAAAGTATCAAAAACAGAGGCAAACATCCTGATCCAAGGGGATAGCGGGACTGGAAAGGAACTGGTAGCTAGAAGTATTCACTCAAACAGCTACCGATGTCATCGCCGATTTGTACCGGTGGACTGTGCGTCACTTCCGGAAAACCTACTTGAAAGCGAACTCTTTGGCCACGAGAAAGGGGCATTTACCGATGCTCATGCGACACGTCCCGGGATATTCGAATATGCCAACGGTGGAACCCTATTTCTAGATGAAATAGGGGAACTCAGCATCACACTCCAATCGAAACTACTTCGGGTATTGCAGGAACGAAAGGTCAGGCGTGTAGGGGGAAGAAGGTTTTTAAATATCGATGTAAGGATCATTTCAGCATCGAATCGGGACCTGGAGAGTGCCATGAAGGAAGGCAAATTTCGGGAGGATCTCTTTTATCGTATCAATGTCATTTCCATACCATTGCCACCCCTGAGAGAGAGGAAGGATGATGTCCCCCTTCTTGCAAATTATTATCTGAGACATTTTAACATCGGCAGTAAAAATGAGGTAACAGGGATTTCCAAAACAGCCATGCAGCTTCTGGAAAGGTATCATTGGCCGGGTAATGTGCGGGAGCTTCAGAATGTCATGGAGAGGGCCGTCTCCCTTACAGACTCCAAAATTATAGTCCCGGAGGATCTCCCTGAACAGATAAGATTGCTTGAAGAATCCGATTCCTTCAGATGCGCAGTAAAATCAACTTATAAAAATGCGAAAAAGGATTGGACGGATTCCTTTGAGAAGAGATATCTATCCGCCCTTCTGAAGCGGCACAACGGAAACATATCAAAGGCTGCCCGGGAAGCCCAAATCAATCGCAAGACCATACATCGCTTGCTCAAACGACACAGGTTTAAGGAAGATAAGCGCAGAATTAAAATTGTGCCATAAATGTCCCAAATGAGGACTCTTCTTCCCACATTTTTTCCTTTATTATTTCAGGTAATTATCTTATTCTCCATCAATATGGGACAATATCGTCCCAATTCTTTTCTTTCCGAGTCCAACCTTATTGATCTTCAAGCCGATTGTTTTTTAAATAACTGCCAGAAATGTTTATATTTTTTTTAAGATTCCAGTCCGCAGTCAAGGTCTGAGTATTTTTCGGCACAAGCATTGCATAGCAGGAATAGCATAGCAAGTTCCCAAGTTCAAGTTCCGTCGGGTGAAAGGCCATAAGGCAATCTGTGGTCATGGGGGCCATTGAAACACGACCCAATAACATTAGGCTTATTTGCATGCCGGAGTGCAGATCCATACTGTTTGCAGCCTCGGAAGAGGGTGTAAAAGAGCAGGTTTTCCAGGCATTGAGTGGAATCGAGACCTATTCATTAATATGTGTCGGAGATAGTGCGGATCTGCTAATAAAAATCCTAGATGCAGACATCGATTTAGCCATAATTGATATGGAGCTATCCGGCATAGCCGGTTCTAAGGTCGTTGAAATCATAAAAAAGAGCAGGCCCAGGATTCCTTTAATCATTTTGGCTGCCGGGAATTCTACGGAGACAGTGGCGAGGATTTTAGAACAGGGGGTGTTCTACTTTCTTGTTAAACCTATTGTAGGTGCAGAATTAAGAAGTGCTGTCGAGAGTGCTCTGAAATAATATTGCAGTCAACCACTTACAAGAAAAACTGTTAAAATTAAGGGCAAAGCCAAGGAATACTCTGTTGAAAGATAATTTTTATCTGTTGCGGAAAACAAAAAAAAGACCCAAAACAGCGCCAAGATTTTCAAGGCATTTTTTACTGATCCTTTTATTACCGGGTTTTTTTTTGTTACTTGTCGGGTTGGCGCCCGAATCCGGCCAGCCGACTAAATCCAGCCCTCCGGCCGAATTTATTCAACCGATCGAATTCAGCCATAAAATCCATATCGAAAAAGGCGAAATTCCATGCGAATTCTGTCATATCTATTCGCGTCGTTCGATCAATGCCGGTGCTCCCGCCATGGCAAGTTGTTTTGGATGTCATGGGAATGGTGTTATTGCCGGTTCTGATGAAAAACAGCAGAAAGCCATCAAAAAAGTGCTGGAATTTCAACAAAAGGGAGCGTCAATTCCCTGGAAAAAAATTCATGATCTGCCAGACTTCGTCCATTTTTCTCATAAGCGCCATGTTCAAGCAGGTTTTGACTGCACAGAATGTCACGGGGAGATTAATCAGCACGACGTCTTATCGATAAAGACCATGATTAATGATTTGAGCATGGGGTGGTGCATTAAATGCCATAGGGAGGGCCGGCCGACAGTGAACGGGAAAGTTGCCGGCCCGGTGCGGGAGACCAGAGGTGGAAAAATTCTGAAGCAGGCAGCAGAGCAACTGCCAGATGGTGCTGTTCTAGGATCAACAGACTGCTATACATGTCATAAATAATAAGGGGTGGAATGAAAAAAGGCATTAACCGAAGAAATTTCCTGAAAATGTTCGCACTGGGAGGAGCAACGATGGTTGCTGCCGGGTGTGATACCGACCCGGTGGAAGAACTGATTCCATTGCTGGTTCCTCCCTATGGCTATGTGCCCGGTGTTTCTACCCATTATGCAACTACCTGCCATGAGTGCTCTGCAGCTTGCGGGTTGATTGTAAGAACTCGGGAAGGAAGAGCTATTAAAGCCGAAGGCAATCCCCAACATCCACTCAATGAGGGACGAATATGCCTTCAGGGACAGTCATCTCTCCAGGCATTATACAGCCCTTCAAGGGCTGTCGGTCCGACAGCTGTTCAAGGTGGAGGCAGGCGCACGATTGGTTGGAATAGTGGAAAACAGCAGCTGGCGGATAAATTGCAAGCATTGAAAGGGAAAAAGGGCGGCATCCTTTATCTCGGTCCACCTAGAAGCGGGACATTTCCTGAAATGATGACTGACTGGCTGGAAGGCATCGGGGGTGGAACGTATATGGCATTTGACATGATGCCGGTGAACAGCTTACGGAGCGCCAACCGCATCGTGTTTGGCAAAGACGAAATTCCCCATTTTGCGGTTGATAAAGCCGAGGTGCTGATCAATTTTGGGGCTGATTTTCTGGAGAGTTGGCTGAACCCAATTCAACTGACCAGAAGTTATATCAGAATGCATAGTTACCGAAATGGGGAAAAAGGCAGCTATATCCATATTGCGCCTCACATGTCCTTGACCGGAACCAATGCCGATGAATGGCTCTCCTGTCCAGTGGGTCATGAAACTTCGATCGCCTTGGCCCTCAGTCGTATCCTCCTTAAACGGGCTGAGCATCTGTCTATCAGTGAGCGACAACGTTTTCAGGCGCTTCTCAGCGGTTTTTCGGAAGAAAAAATTGCGCAAAAAAGCGGACTGGCCGCAGGTACGCTCGTACGTCTGGCCGATGAGTTTGGACGAAAGGGCCGCAGCCTGGCAATGGCCGGAGGCAACTGTAATGCCGGTTCCGATGCCACCCGGTTGCAAATCGCCGTTAACATTTTGAACTATGTGGCGGGTAATATCGGTAAAACGGTTGTTTTTGGCGCTGATTACCGCTTTGGCGGAAATAGCATGACCGATTTGGAATCGGCTGCAACAGCTATGAAAGAGGGGCACTATCAGCTGGTGATGATCGAAAATGTTAATCCGGTATTTGCGCTTCCCGAAAATTCGAATTTCAAAGAAGCGTTGAAGGCAGTTCCGTTTATGGTTTCACTGTCTACCGAAAACGATGAAACATCCGAGCTTGCTGATTTGCATCTGCCGACGGCTCATTTTTTAGAGAGCTGGGGGGACGCCCGACCTCGAAACGGTCTATTTGCTTTGCAGCAACCGGTCATGGCGCCGGTACCGGTATTTGATACCATAGAGGTTGGCGGGTTGATGCTTGACTTGGCAAGGCGGGTTGGAGTCGGCGGTTTTGAAACGCTGAATTACCGCGATTATATCAAAGCCTCCTGGAAAATCCTGCATCAAAAACTCGACGCATCTCTGCCGTTTGCCCAATTTTGGAAACAGTCGCTGCAAAAAGGCGGACACTTCGAAGACTTCAAACCGTCAAGTGTTGTTCTAAACAGCGAGGTCTTTGCAGTTGAGTTTCCGGTTCCGCCGAAAACGAAAAACAGAGACGGTCTCAATCTGCTAGCCGTTAATTCGAATCTGCATAATGCCAATGGTAAGGGCGGCAACAGGTCGTGGTTGATGGAAATACCTCATCCCGTTACCCAGGTGGTCTGGGATTCCTGGATTGAACTTCATCCCGATACCGCCGTCAGGCTCGGGATACGGCATGGCGACCTTGTGGAAATTACCAGCTCTTTTGGAAAAGTGGAAGCGGCTGCGTGGGTTTTTTACGGCACCGATAAAGAAACCGTTGTGATGCCGACAGGAATGGGTAGAAAGGTTCCGTTCCCAAATTACAGGTCGAGTCACGGCAGAGCTAAACTGCTGCCTGTTCTGGAATCAGAATCGGAATTGAGAGTTGAACAAAAAACGGTTGGCATCAACGTCATGACGCTCCTGCCCTGGCGCAAAGATGACCTTTCAGGCGATTTTGTCTTTGCCGGGGAGAAAGTGAAAATTAAACCTACGGGTCAAAAGGCTTATCTGGTAACCATGGACGGGCAGTATCGTAAAGATATTGAAACAGCCGGTGTTGAAGACAAAACAGGGTTTGGTGATCGCAGTCAGAAGGGGAGGGGGCTTGTGCAGACATTGTCCATCGGCGGTAGTGAAAACCAGCATGAAGATCACCCTCAAAAGGATCACCTCAGACAACATTTTTATACCCTGAATCGTAAGAACAGGAAGAGCTTTTATGACCCCATGCCCGAAAATGTGGGAAAAGCTGTGAAACGAGAGGGTAAGCAGACTCCGGTTTATTACGATCCTTACAAGTGGGAGATGATCATTGACATCGATCGCTGTACCGGCTGCAGCGCTTGTGTGGCGGCCTGTTATGCTGAAAACAACATCCCGCCGGTCGGTAAAGACCGTTCGAATGTCGGCAGGGAGATGAGCTGGCTTCGCATTGAGAGATATTTTGAAACAAATAAGCAAACCGAACGTCTGGAAACCTATTATACCCCACAGATGTGCCAGCAATGCGATAATGCCGGCTGCGAACCGGTCTGCCCTGTTTATGCTACCTACCAGACTCCTGACGGCCTGAACGCCATGATTTATAATCGTTGTGTCGGCACCCGTTACTGCTCCAATAATTGCATTTATAAGCAGCGGCGGTTTAACTGGAGGAGTTATCAGTTCCCGAACCCGTTGCAGATGCAGCTAAACCCGGCCGTCTCAGTCCGTTCCAAAGGGGTGATGGAAAAATGCACTTTTTGTCAGCATCGGATCAGGGAGATGAAAGATCTGGCAAAAGATCAGGGGCGGAATCTCAATGATGGCGAAATTCTGACAGCCTGCCAGCAGGCCTGTCCGGCCGATGCGATTACTTTTGGAAATATTATGGATAAAAACAGCAAGGTAAGGCAGTTAAAGGAAAAAAGCAGGCGTAAGTATATTCAGCTGCCCGATTTAAATTTTCAGCCGGCGATTACCTATTTAAAAAAAGTGAATCATCATAATAGAAAAGCGTAAGGAGGCTCCTTGAGTCAGCTCTCGTACGGAAATATCAATGATCAAGTTATAAGATCGATGGAACCGCCCGGAAAATCCTGGATGGTTAGTATGGTTCTGATTATCGGTGCCCTGGGTATGGGAGCCTTTGCCTGGACGACTCAGCTCAGACACGGCCTGGAATGGAGCGGCATTAATCACCCTATTTCCTGGGGGGTTTATATCACCAATTTTGTTTTCTGGATCGGAATCGGTCATGCCGGAACTCTGATTTCAGCGGTGCTTTACCTGGTGAGAGCGCCCTTCCGCAATTCCATCTACCGGGCGTCTGAAGCGATGACGGTCTTTGCGGTGATGACTGCGGGGCTGTTTCCGATCATTCATCTCGGTCGCGCCTGGTTTGCTTACTGGCTCCTGCCGTACCCCAACCAACGCGGATTGTGGGTAAACTTTAAATCTCCCCTGCTCTGGGATGTTTTTGCCATATCGACTTATCTGTCTGTCTCTGTTGCTTTTTTTGTTCTGGGACTGATCCCTGATCTTGCGGCCGTACGGGATGAATCCAAAGGGCTGAAACGGCTGTTTTACAGTATTCCGGCGCTGGGTTTCAGGGGGACGAACCATCAATGGCTGCATTATATGAGGGGATATCTGCTTTTCGCTGCCATTGCCACCCCGCTGGTTTTTTCCGTTCACTCGATCGTATCCTGGGATTTTGCCATGTCGAGTCTTCCCGGCTGGCATTCGACCATCTTTGCGCCCTATTTTGTGGCCGGCGCTATATTTTCCGGTTCCGCGATGGTGTTGACGATAATGATTCCTCTGCGCCGGGCTTTTCCCGGTTTTAAGGATATTATCAAAGTTAAGGATCTGGAAGGCATGGCCAAGATAATCATCTTTACCAGTTTAATTGTTACCTACTCTTACGTCGTCGAATTTTTTGTGTCCTATTACAGCGGCGCGCAATATGAGAGAGCGCTTTTCTGGTTTCGCCCGTTTGGAGAGATGAAATCCTTTTTCTGGCTGATGTTCGCCTGCAATTCCGTTATACCGCTTACGCTCTTTTTCAAAAAGATTCGAACCTATATTCCAGCACTGTTTATTATTTCGTTGCTGGTTAATGTCGGCATGTGGCTGGAACGTTATGTTATTATCGGCACCTCCTTGGCGCATGATTTTGTTCCCTTTGCCTGGGGGAGTTACCAGTTTGAATGGGCTGAGATTTGGATAACCATCGGCAGTTTCGGATGGTTCTTCATGTGGTTTTTTATCTTTGCGAAAATTATGCCTTCCATCGCCATCGCTGAAATGAAGGAAAGGCTTATACCCCCATTCAGGAAGAAAAAATGAGGATGACATTTTCAGGTGCATGGGCAACCTTTGAGTATCTGGATGATGCCTGTGCCGCCATTAAAGAATTGAAAAGTTCAGGATTCAATCAAATAACCACTCATACGCCGTGTCCAAGGCACGAACTCGATCAGGCCTTAGGTAACGTGCAAAGCAGGGTCCCTTTTGCAACTCTGGCAGGGGCTTTTGTCGGTCTTGGCCTGGCCGTGCTGATCATCACGAAGATGGGACTCGACTGGATCCTGCCGGTTTCCGGTAAACCGATTGTATCGGTACCGCCTATGGGGCCTATCGGATTTGAACTCTCGGTGCTTCTGTCCATCTATTTTACAATCGGGGCGATGTTTCTGATGATCATACGGGATACCCGGAAACATCCTGTTCCCAAAAGTCTCAGATACCGGCATTACGACAGATTTATGCGTGACCGCTTTGGTATTGTGGTAACGTGCGGGAGTGAAGATTTGGAGACGGTAGAAAATATTTTAGCAAAACACCAGGCAGAGGAGATACATCTTGAGACTTAGAATCTTGCTCTTTTCCGGCATCATTCTGTTCATCGCAACCAATCTTGCGGCAAAATCGACCCTGTTTACACTGATTACAGATATGTTTAACCAGATCAGCATCAAGCCTCAGGAAAAAGGAAGTATGAACCAGTTTGTCATTGGCGCGGTCTCCACCGACGGGAGGGAAATCGAGGACCCGAACGATCGTTTCAGTCGAATCATCAAGGATGTCATCTCCAAAACGGCTACAATCAATCCGGTTAAACCGGATGCAGCGTCTCTTGCCGATGGGAAACTGAAATTTAACACCTATTGCGCTGTCTGTCACGGAACAACCCGGGAGATCAATGAAGAAGGCTTTGCAAAGACCAAGATTAATGAAGTGGGAATGATTGCGCCGGCCGTTATCAGATTGACGCCGTTTTTCAGTGACGGCTATATATATCATAAGGCCAAGTACGGAGGCGCGGTGATGCCCGCACTGGGTTATGCCGTCACTGATAGAGAAAGATGGAATATCGTCAATTACATTCGTCAACTGGAAAAGCAGCAATGAACAGAGATAATGAAATGAAAACCGTTCTGGCTCAGACGCGTTTTTGTATTAACGATCGGCTGCAAAAACTTCTTCTCTTTTTTATCGCTGTAGGTATTATCGGCTTTATAGCCGGGCTGATCACCAACCGGTCCTACCTGGCCTGGCAGGCGCTACTGGTCAACACCATGTTTTTCGGAGGGATCGCCCTGGGCGGTTTGGGTTTTTCCGTAATTTTCACCATCACCAATGCAACATGGGGAAGACCGATCAAACGGTTGGCAGAATCATTGAGCGCTTTTATTCCGATCGGCGCTCTTCTGCTTTGCCTGCTTTTTTTCGGAGGCGGCCATTTTTTTGAATGGATCGATCATGGCAAAGTGATTTATACCAAGGCAGGATGGTTGAACTTGCCATTTTTTGTCATCCGAGAGGTGATTTTCTTGGGAATATTTATCGCAGGCGGCTGGTATTATCTGAAAACCGTAATCAGGCCGGATATCGGACTGGCTAAGGAACTCAGTGACTTCGGTAATCCCTTTGCCGATCGGTTTGTTAAAAATTACGGTTCACAGGAGGAGGAAGAGGTCCGTGCGGCAAAAATTGCGCGAACGCTTACACCGCTATTGGCGGTGCTTTTTTTCTTGCTCTGCACTCTTTTGGCATTTGACTGGATGATGTCCATCGATCAGGAATGGTTCAGTACAATGTTCGGTGCGCAGTATGCCGTTGCAAATCTGATCGGAGCTGCTGCAGCTTTGCTGATTATTGCCGGGATGGCCCGGAAAAATTTTCAATTGAATGAATATATCACTATCGACCGGTATCACGATCTGGCTAAGCTGACTTTTGCTCTTTGCGCCCTGTGGACATACCTGATCTTCTCCCAGATCCTGGTCATCTGGTATGGCAACCTACCCGAAGAGACGCCTTACCTGATTCTGAGAATGGAGTCTGTGGAATGGGGATGGATCGGCTGGGTTCTTTTGATCATGATGTTTTTCATTCCCTTTTTCGGACTGATGAGCCGCACCGCGTGCAACTCCATCTGGTTTTCACGACTGATTGCTGTGATTGTCCTTGCCGGGGTCTGGCTGGAAAAATATTTCTTGATTGTACCTTCCATCCAGGAGAATAACGCACGCGCGGGGTTAATAGATGCAAGCGGAGGGCTGCCGGGATTTTCCCTGAACATTTATGATATTTCAATTACACTGGGCGTGTCGGCTATTTTTCTGTTGAGCTGTTTGTGGTTTCTGCAACGAGTGCCGGCGGTGCCGATTTCGGACCCGCTTTTTTACAGAAATTCGACAGACCATTAATGCTGTGGTATGCTGAAATTGTCTTATGAGGGCCGTCACTGCAGATTCAGCAGCGCAACACCGCGGCAATAGGATTATTTAAAGGAGGTAATTTGGATTTTTTAAATACGATTTTTCCATTAATTGCCTGGGCTGTCTGTATCCTGCTCCTGTCCCTTCCGTCTCTGATCGGAGCAGTGTTTACATTTTCTCTGCTAGGTCACCTGACCCAGTTTGTTTTTAAAAAAAGATTGCTGTGCGTTGAACGATCCTAGATTTTGCGTCCCACCGATGGTTGGGGGATGTTTTTCAGGCTGGCTCATCTATCCTATTCAATCAGGTGTGCCAAATAGATGGGGGCATTTTTAGTTTATTTTATCAAAAGGTGGAAAATGGAAAGGAGGAGCAAATGTTAAACAAATTGAAAAATGCGTTTCGACTTCTGTTTATCAGCATGATCGTTTTGGGATTGTCCGCAACGGTAAACGGGCAATCCCAGCTGGAACAGGTCATGAAGGCAAGAGGGCTCTCCCAGCAAGACATTCTGGCCGCAGCTAAAACTTACACCCCTACCGGGAAACTGGACGAGTATTATGTGTTTTCTTCCGGGGGCCAATCCGGGCATGTGATTGTTTATGGTGTGCCGTCCATGCGAATTCTGAAATATATTGCGGTTTTCACTCCGGAACCCTGGCAGGGATATGGATCAGGTGATGTGAAAAGTGCGAAAATTCTCGATCAGGGTCGCATTAGAGGCAGGAAAATAACATGGGGGGATACCCATCATCCGGCGCTGTCCGAAACCAATGGCGAGTACGACGGCCAATACCTCTTTATCAATGATAAAGCCAACCCGCGTGTGGCGGTGATCGACCTCAAGACCTTCAATACGATTCAGATTGTGCCTAACCCCATAATGAAGTCTGAACATGGTTCAACGTTTGTGACGCCCAATACGGAGTACGTTCTGGAGGCCACCCAGTACCCTGCGCCTTTTTCCAATGGGTATGAATCGCTGGAACAATTCAATGAGAAATACCGCGGCGCTATGACCATGTGGAAATTCGACAGAAAAAAAGGGAAAATAAGCCCAGAGGACTCTTTTTCCGTGGAATTGCCTCCTTACTGCCAGGACCTGACAGATGCGGGTAAAAGGATCAGTGAAGGCTGGGTCTTCACCAATTCCTTCAATTCAGAGCGATATATCGGTGGTTTTGGAAAGGGGAACACCAAGTGGAAGAACAGATTGCCGCATGAAGCCGGCATGTCATCAAAAGATACCGACTACATGCACATGATCAATCTGAAAACCGCTGAGAAACTTTTCAAACAAGGAAAATATACTAAAATCAACGGTCATCCGGTCATCTCGATGGAGACTATGGTGGCCAATAATGCGCTTTTCCTGATTCCTGAACCTAAAAGTCCTCACGGGGTGATGATTGATCCTTCCGGGCAGTATCTGACGATTTCCGGAAAACTCGATACACACGTGTCCGTCTATGATTTCAAAAAGATGAAATCACTGATAGATGAGAAGAAGTACGAAGGCAGAGATCCATACAATATTCCGATTCTCAGCATGAAAGAGTCATTGCACGGACAGGTGGAATTGGGCCTGGGACCGCTTCATACCCAGTACGACAAGGAGAAAGGGATCGCCTATACCTCTTTGTTTGTCGATTCGGCTATCGCCAGATGGGATTACCTGAATTTAAAGCTGCTCGAAAAGATACCGATCCATTACAATGTAGGTCATTTGGTCACGGCTGAAGGTGATACCGTTTCTCCTGATGGTAAATACCTGGTTGCTCTTAATAAACTGGCCATCGATCGATTTTTGCAGGTGGGACCGCTGCATCCTCAGAACCATCAATTGATCGATATTTCACCCGGTCATCCGATGCAGATGCTTCTTGATATGCCGGTTCCCCTGGGAGAACCCCATTACGCGGTCATGATCAAGGCCGACAAGATAAAACCGATCAAACGCTTTAAGAAAAAATGGTTTAAACATCGTGTGAGACCGGGCAAGGAAAAAGTGGTCAGGGAAGGAAATAAGGTTACCATTTATTCAACGCTGATCAGGAGTCATTACAGTCCTGAAATTGTAGAATTGAAAGTCGGGGATGAAGTCACCTGGCACCTGACCAATCTGGAAAGAGCAGAGGATGAAACCCACGGGTTTACTATTGACCTTTACAATATTCACGGTAGTCTGGAGCCCGGCGAAACCAGTACCTTTAAGTTTAAGGCAGACGAGGAGGGTGTTTTCCCGTTTTACTGCACTGAATTCTGTTCTGCTTTGCATTTGGAGATGATGGGATATCTACTTGTTAAACCGTAAGTCTCATAAAATCATTTTTTTTGAAGTGGAATTTTTAACTGTTGCGATCTCATGCTACATTTTACCTAAAAGATAGAAAAAGGGGGATGGCTTATGAAAACAAACATTATGAAACCGGTCTCTTCATTTTTTATGCTGGCTGTGTTCTTATGTCTGGCCGCAAACGGAGTTGCCGGGGAAAATTATAAGCTTAATTATCAGGAAAAAGTGAAACAGAACGACGGCACCATCGCCATTATTGCCGGCGTGATAAACTATGTATGTCCAAAACTGGTCCCCGCTTCCACCAAGATCTGCAATGCAGATGATCCTGTGGGATCTGCAGTGGGAGTGCAAAAATATATGGAACAAAACTGGAACAAAGAGGAGGACGATATTGAAGACGCCGAAATGCCGGAGCTGTTGAACAAAAAAGCCGCTTTGCAATTCTGGGATGCGGTGGAACAGTTTAAACAGCATTATCCATATCGCGAAAAGGCTAAAAAGGCCGCTGAGGAAAGCCAGTGGAACGATGCCTTTCTCAATGAGGAAATGGCATGGCAGTACCTGGTCAAATGCGCCAGCCGAGGTATTTTTGCAAAGAAAATTGTGGATGGTGAATAATAA
>CAZSON010000016.1:16067-20180 GCA_964608375.1 uncultured Desulfobacter sp.
TGGTGAATAATAAAAGGTTCAAAGGTTCAGGGTCCGGAGGTTAAAAAATTTTGAGGTCATAGGTTTTGAGGTTAAGCCCGAACGGTAAACTCTGAACTTTTGAACGATTACAAAAACTGAATCCCCTGATTGTAATAAAAAAAATAGCTTGTTACAATCAGGGGAATTAGTGTTAACGTGCTTTTTCTAAGGTATTAAAAGCAGGATAAATCATGAAAACATTTCTTTTTTTAGCGGCGGCTCTTTTATTGCTTGGAGGGTTTTTGCCGACGTCCAATATTTTGGCGGCGGATGGGGCTCTGTTATACATAAAACTGACCTGCAATACCTGTCACGGTCCCGAGGGGAGGGGAATGATCCATACCGAAGACAAGGCAAGATATTCGCTTAAAAAGAAAAAAATGTACAAAAAAATGGAAAAAGAGGGTATCCCAGCTGACATAGTCAAACAATTAAGGCCCTTGTACAAGAAAAAATTCAAAGATGAAGGCAAATTCGTCCTGGCCATTGAAAAGAACATAGGCAAAACCGATACCGAAAAATACAAAGAGATCATAATTAAAATTGCCGGAAGGGTCTATTGGCGGAAAGGAGAGCTGATAAAAGGATTTGAAGATTATCCCAGGCATGCCGGAAACAAAAAGATATATCTTTTTCGTCAGATGAAAGATATACTTAGCGGTAAAAGAACAAACGGCAACACAAAGGCAATGAGAGGTATAAAGCCTTTTCTCGAAAATAATAAAATTACAGATGATGACCTAAGAAGCATCGCCGAATATCTTTCTAATATTAAACAAAAGGAGGTACATTGAAAAGCAATATTTTTATAAAATCAAATAAAATCTTAATCGCACTGATTTTAGTGTTTTCCTTAGCTGTTCCCTCAATTTACGCTGCCGGGGATAATTCAGCCGCTGCCGGCGGTAAATCGATCGCTGCGGGGGGTAAGTGGGGCACCAAGGTCAAAGAAGCACTGGACGCATTGCACATCGAAGGAGATCCTGAGGATGGTGAAGAGGTTTACGATATTTGCGCCGCTTGCCATCAACCGACCGGCTGGGGTGATCCGTCCGGAACTTTTCCACAGCTGGCCGGACAACACACCACGGTCTTGATCAAGCAAATCGCTGATATCAGAGCTGGAAACAGAGATAATCCAACCATGTATCCGTTTGCCATTCAAATTGAAGGCGCCCAGGATATTGCTGATGTTGCCGCCTACATTCAAACCTTGAAAATGAATCCTAATCCAAGGATCGGACCGGGAGGGCCCTCTTTCATTTTATCGAACCTGCGCAAAGCGGTCGCCCATTATTCCTTGGATGAGCTTCAGGGAAAAGTGGGTGATGTAAATTTTAAAAAACTGAAAACGCTTGAAGAAAAGGAATTTAAATCAAAAAAGGCGTTTCTTGAGGCCGTAAAAGGAGCCATCGGCGCCGCCGAGTTAGAAAAATATCAATCGCTGATACTGGAATACGCCGATTGGAGCTCCGACTTAAAACTGGGTACAAAACTATTCACAGAAAATTGTGTCAAATGCCATCAAGATCATGGTCAAGGGAGCTATAAGGACTACTACCCTGTCATAGCGCAGCAGACCTATCTCTATTTATTGAGACAATTTCACTGGATTAAGATAGGAAAAAGGCGAAATGCCAATCCTGATATGGTTAAACAGATCAAAGGCTTTTCATTTCTCGATATGAAGAGTGTCGTCGATACGGCCTCTCGTTTCAAAATGAGGGAAGGGGATTGGAAAAAAATCAAAATTGATGAGGATGAAAAGAGTCAAGATGAGAAGTGGGATTAAAATCCTGTAAATTTTTTTTGCAATGTAGGTAAGCAAAATGGATGACAGTATTAAAAAAAGATTAAGACTGAGCAGTATTCTGGCATTAATTGCCATCGGGCTGCTTTTGGGAACTTACACACTGAAACCGCTGTTTGCATACCGTGATCCGGTGGCAATGGATGAAGAGGATGAAGTTGAAGAAAACGCGTCTTTTCAACCGTTCGCTTTTTTGATACCGGAAGATACCGAATTTACAGAACCTCCTCGTGAATCTCTGAAACCCTTGATGGGAGAAAAAATATGGTACTATCATCCGAGCGGTTTTTATGCGTATCTGATCGGATATAAAACCATGCCGGTCTGGAAGGTGTCGCTGGAAGCGCCCCAATATCCAAAAGCTGCTTTTCCTGACGGAATTCCTGTTTTTTTCCATTTAACGGATTGGAGCGGCAAAGTGAGTGAAATGAATACCATCAACCATTATATCGGTATGAACCCTATGGAAGCGGGCGCTGTAACTGTTCGTCAAACTATACCTTTTGTCTATCTCCTCTTTTTTCTCATGCTGATCGCCTATTTTTTTTACAAAGGACCCGGCTGGTGGCTGCTCGGGATTTTTCCGGCCGTTCTACCCTGGTATTACCTGTTTTTCTATAGTAAGTGGCTTTACTGGTTCGGACACAATCTGCAACCCTGGGGAGCGTTTAAGGTAAAACCGTTTATGCCGACGGTCTTTGGTGACGGAAAAGTCGCCCAGTTTACCACCCATTCCTATCCCACTATCGGGTTTTATTTTCTGCTCGGGATCTTTATTCTACTCATATTGTCTGTTTTGATCCGCCGAAAAGCTCTAAAGGATGCAGTTTCAACAAATTAGGGCTTAAAGATGTTGAAAACACTTCCAATTCTTCTTTTTTTGATAGGTTGCATTGCTGTTTCTCCATCAATGGCCGGTACGGCTCCTTCACTTCAGGCATTGATTGAACAAACTCCTGAAAGTGGCGTGGTCCCACTCGAACCCGGTCGATATAGAGGTTCTCCGGTTATCATAGATAAAGCTGTTGTTCTGGACGGTAAAGGCAAGGTTACGATTGACGGCCTGGGGAAAGGATCGGTGCTGGTTCTCAAAGCCGATGGGATTGTGGTTAGGAACCTGCTCATCACCAATTCAGGCGATAGCCATGACCGACTGGATGCCGGCATCCAGGTTCGTTCTTCTCACAATCAGATACGGAACAATAAAATTGAAAATACATTGTTCGGAATTGACCTTCAGGAAGCCCACGAGAACATGATCATCGGCAATGAGATCTCTTCCAAAAACGCTACTCTCGGATTGAGGGGCGATGGTATTCGCGGCTGGGCCAGCCACCGCAATATCTTTCGTCAAAACAGAATCCACGATTCAAGGGATATGATCATCTGGTACTCCAATGATAATATAATAGAAGAAAATGAGGGTTGGAACAATCGTTACTCTCTGCATTTTATGTATGCCGGCGGCAATATGGTAAAAAGAAATAGATATCATCATAATACAGTTGGGATTTTTCTGATGTACAGCATGGACATTACCATTGCACAAAATGAGGTTAGATACTCCGTGGGAGGCACCGGCGTCGGGATCGGTCTGAAGGAGGCGGACAATATAACAATTCGAAACAACAAAATCGTCTATTGCACGACCGGCTTGTTTTTTGATCTTTCTCCCTTTCAGCCGGACAGATACAATTTTTTCAAAGCAAATACAATTGCTTATAACGTAATCGGTATTGATTTTAGCTCAACCCTTGCGCGCAATATTTTTAAAGGCAACGCATTTATCGACAATCTGGAAACCGTGAGAGTTCGTGGCAACGGCGTTGCTTCCGAAAGCCTCTGGGAAGGAAATTATTATAGTGATTATGAGGGGTTTGATCGTGATAAGGACGGATACGGAGATTTTGTTTATAACCGTGATATCTATCTTGATACGCTTTGGATGAATAACGACTGGATGCTTTATTTTCACGGTTCGCCGGTTATCAGTGTGCTGAACCTGCTGGCCAAACTGGCTCCTATCTCAGAACCTAGACGATTAATGACCGACCGGAAACCGGTTTTTTCTCAAAACTCTTCTATCCTGTTGTCAGAAGCAAATCTTCGATTCGATCCCCCGGTCATCGATATTGACAAGGACAATGAAGAAGAAGATGGCGAGATGCCGGCCAGGTTTGCTTCGGGCAGCGACGATGACCAGGAAAATGCGGAAAAAGAAGAGAGTGAGGAGAATCCGGGGAAAAAGGAAAATTACAATAGATACTTCCTGAAACAATGAT
>CAZSON010000016.1:20280-24654 GCA_964608375.1 uncultured Desulfobacter sp.
CAATGATAAAAATAAAAGATCTGACAAAAAAATTCGGCAAAACTGCGGTTCTTGACAGAATCAGTTTAACCATCAAAAGGGGAGACCGCGTTGCTTTAATCGGGCAAAACGGCGCCGGCAAAACGACACTGATCCGCATTATCCTGGGTCAATATCTTTTTAATGGACAGCTGGCTGTTTTCGATAAAAACCCTCGTCATCACAGAGTGGAAATTCTGGATAGAATCGGATTCGTTCCCCAACTTCCACCCCCGATTCAAATGAATGTGGGGGAGCTGGTGAAGTTTTCAGCCGATATCTCCCGGAAATCAAGTATTGATGTAATTTACCAAAAAGCGGCGGAACTGGGGTTGGATATTGGGGAAAATATGAAAAAACCGTTCCAAAAACTCAGCGGGGGGATGAAACAGAAATTATTGATCGCTTTGGCATTGGGCAGGCAGCCGGATATACTTATCATGGATGAACCGGCTGCCAATTTAGACCCCCAGGGAAGACAGGCCTTTTTTCTGCAGTTGATACGGTCGATGGAAAAAACGACAATGCTGCTCAGCAGCCACCGGGTTGACGAAATTATCAACCTGATCAATCGAATCGTTGAAATCGACTATGGTAGGGTTGTACAGGATGAGCGGATCGATCAATCGAGTTTTTCAGATAAAATGTTGGCCTGTATGGTAACCTTAACAAAAAATCACGAAGCAGCCATCCGGTTGCTAAAAGATTGGCGTTTTAAAAATGTAAATGGTGGACTTGAGTTTAAAGGAAGTTTTATCGGTACCGAACGGTTAAGATTTTTAACTTC
Source organism: uncultured Desulfobacter sp. (assembly GCA_964608375.1). GTDB lineage: Bacteria > Desulfobacterota > Desulfobacteria > Desulfobacterales > UBA2156 > UBA2156. Next base: position 21,086 of record CAZSON010000016.1, read on the forward strand.
GATTTCACATTTTGCCAATCACATTCAGAAATTGAATATCAGCTAAGGAAATGAATACTTTTTTTCAGATTACTTTGGCGGATTGTCGAGAATCTATTCGTGCTAAATGGTTTCTAATGTACAGCCTGGTTTTTGGCGGAACGGTTGTTCTGCTGTTTGTTCTGGGCGTTACCGAATCGAGAGTGATGGGGTTTACAGGACTGAGCAGATTGTTGATAACGTATATTCAGCTCTGTGTTGCGATCCTACCGATTCTGATTTTAATTTCAACGGTTCGGAGCGTTGTGGGCGACAGAGAATCTAATATCCTTGAATATTTCCTCTCCATGCCGATCTCATTGACCGCCTATTTTTGGGGCAAAGTTCTTGCCAGGTTTTTCCTGATATTTATTCCGATCAGTGTGGCCTTATTGGGAGCAATTGTCTGGGGAATGGTTAAGAGCCTTGCCATTCCCTGGCAGATTGCCGGTTATTATGCCATTCTTTTAGGAACCCTTTCCTGGTGTTTCCTGGGATTGGGGATGCTTATTTCAACTGTTGTCAAAAAGCAGGAATGGGGCCTGGGACTCTCCATTTTAATCTGGTTAATATTATTGTTGTTCATAGATGTGATCCTGATAGGACTCATGCTTCAGCATCAGATCAGAGAAAGTGTGATTGTGGCTGTCTCTTTGCTGAATCCGATCATGGTGTTTCGTGCCGGGGCGGTGCTTTTATTTGATCCGGAACTGACTTCAATGGGTCCGGCTTCGTATGTCATTCTGGACCGTATGGGCCATGGCGGTTTTCTGACATTCACTATACTGTATCCATTGTCTTTAGGCTGGCTTTTTTCCTGGTTTGGGTTTTTTCGTTTTAAAAAGGGAGATCTTGTGTAATGAGAAAATATGGCAAAGAAATTGGTACTTCAATGAGGGCTGAAAAACTTTTTATAAAAGCTGTCGCCTCTGTTTTTCTTTTCCTTTTCATCATTGCCTGCAAGGGTGGAAACAAAGAACAGCTTCCGGTTGATTTTGTCTGGGACCGGACAGCATGTGAAGAGTGCAAAATGGCGCTTAGCGACCCCCATTACGCGGCCCAAGTGATAGACCCCAACGGCCAGGCTTACTTCTTTGATGATATCGGCTGTGCTATTTTATGGTTGAGACGGCAACCCTGGAAGGATAAGGCCCGTACCTGGGTCAATGACGTCAAAACCACCGGATGGATTGAAGCGAAAAAAGCCAACTGGATTTCCGGGGACCCACGAACTCCGATGGGTTATGGGTTTGCAGCCACGCTTTCTCCGGTTGAAAACGCGCTGGATTATGAAACGGTGAAAAAAAGGATGGTTAGCGGCAAAACTATGGTCAATGAAAATCTGGCAAAACATCTTGGCACCGGCAAAAAACAACCGGGTGTTGCGAAAGAGCCTGTTTTCAGTGCTGGCGAAAAAACTGACAACTAAATCCCGCTGAAAGTTAAAAGTGACGGATAAACAAAGTCAAGCAAATATATCAAGGAGAAAGTTTCTTAAGACTTCGACTCTGGTTGTGACCGGTGCCGCCATTGCCTATGGGGCGGTCAGCGTTCCGCTTTTAAGAAGAGAGCGGCTGCTGCTGCGTCCGCCGGGGGCTTTGAATGAAGATCTTTTTTTGGCATCCTGTATCAAATGCGGTCAGTGTTTGCAGGTCTGTCCCCCACAGGTCATTAGACTGGCCGGCATCGGTCAGGGGTTTGGTATCGGGACCCCCTTTATTATTCCCAGGGACGGCGGCTGTATTCTATGCAGCGGGTTGCCCTGTGTCCTGGCGTGTCCGACCGGTGCATTGAGCCACGATCTTTCACTGGGAAAAGATGCGCAAATGGGCCTGGCCGTGATCAGCCATCCTGATACCTGTCTTTCAGTGCGGGGAGTTAATGATCTGGTTTTTCGGCTGGAGAATTTGCATAAGAAGAGAACATCTTCTCAGATTCAAACTGAATTAAAAAATGTTCTGATGTCTTTGATACATAGATTGACCGAAGATGAAAAAAAGGCGTGGCAGAACAGATTTTCGTTGCCGGAAATATCGGATCGAACCCTGTTAAATGTTTTAAGGAAGTTAAAGAGTTCTGATTTAAATTGGATAATCAATTTTGCAGGGTCCAGCAGTCAGGCGAAAAAGGCGTGTCAGATCTGTCTTGAGGAATGTCCGATTAGAGACGAAAAACCGATTGTCTTTGTCGCGAGAACCGATCCAGATACCGGCCGGAATTACCTCTGGCCCTCTGTCAGAAAAACCTGTGTCGGTTGCGGGTTTTGCGAGGAAAAATGTCCGACACCGGTGGCCTCTGTAGAAATTACACCACGGCTAAAATGGTCTGAAAAACAGACAGGCAATCGAACACGGGAAAACAGTCCAACATGAAAGGCAGACCTGATAAAAAAGACAAAAAACAAGAAACTGTGAGGACATACAAAGGGGCAGGCCTGCGGTCTCAAAATAGTCCTCAGCCGGGACACCTCAAGCACAAATGGAGAAACATTCGCTGGGCGATCCTGTTGTTTTTCAATTTTTTGTTTTTCGCCTCCTTTTTCTTCGATATTCAACTTCTGGAAGGGACCCTGAGCGGCTCCCGGTTGCTGGGGTTTCATCTGATTGACCCCCTGGCGGCTTTTCAGGTTATTCTTGCCAGTAAAATAATAATGGTGAACCTGATCATCGGAGTAGTTACTATTTTTCTGATTTATCTGATGTTCGGCGGACGCTCTTTCTGCTCCTGGATCTGTCCTTATCACTGGCTGGCCGAACTGGGAGAAAAAATACATCAAATTCTTAAAAAGAAAAAGATTGTTAAAAACCACACTTTTGATCGAAAGATCCGTTACTATTTTTACGCCATTTTCCTTCTGCTGGCAGTGATGACAGGCTTTACTGTGTTTGAAACCATCAATCCGGTGTCAATTATCAGCCGGTTCATTGTGTACGGACCATCTTTAATAGGTCTCTGGGTGGTAGGGCTGCTGACTTTTGAGATATTACACAGCCGCCGGGCCTGGTGCCGATATTTTTGTCCGGTCGGTGTCTCCTACCAGCTGATCGGCCTGATGTCTCTTTTGCGAATAAAATGGGACAAACAAAATTGCTCAAACTGCAAACGATGTCAAACTGTCTGTTTGGTTCCTCATGTTTTGAATGATTCTGTCAATCAGGGTAAGTCTGAATATGTAAACGCATCGGACTGCACCCGCTGCGGGCTTTGTGTGGATATTTGCGATGATGAAGCGCTTAGTTATGGGGTTAAGTACCTGGATAAACTTATTTAAACAATAATTTAATCTATGAGAGGTAAATCATGAAAAATGCAGCTCAAATATGTCTGTTATCTTTGCTGACTCTTTTAATGGCCGGCGTATCAGCCTCTGCGCAGGATGGAAAAAGACTTTATACCTATAAATTTTGCATCACCTGCCACGGTCAAAAGGGGGTATCTGTTGCCCCCAATTACCCAAATTTAGCCCACCAGAATGAACGGTATCTGATCAATCAGGTGAAGGACATACTTGCAAAAAGGAGATCCAGCAAACTCACCCTGCTGATGACTAA
>CAZSON010000017.1:0-14932 GCA_964608375.1 uncultured Desulfobacter sp.
AGGAACTTCGCTTTGCGATCAGAGAAGGTGGCCGAACCGTCGGCGCCGGTGTCGTCAGTAATATACTCGAATAAAAAAGAAAAACAGATGATGATGAATACTAAAATCAGAATCCGACTCAAGGCATATGACCACAAACTTTTGGATCAATCGGCATTGGATATCGTTGACACGGCGAATAAAACCGGAGCAAAAGTAGTTGGACCCATACCCCTTCCAACAAAGGTTAACAAGTACTGTGTTTTACGATCGCCACATATAGACAAAAAGTCCAGAGAACAATTTGAAATCCGAACGCATAAGCGGCTGTTAGATATCCTTGATCCGACGCAACAGACCGTAGATGCTTTGATGAAACTCGATCTTTCCCCTGGCGTTGATGTGGAGATAAAGTTGTAAATAGGGAACCAGAAATAAGATGTGCAGAGGATTGTTAGGAAAAAAACTAGGCATGACGGGCCTTTTTTCTTCGGAAGGCAACTATGTGCCAGTTACAGTCATAGAAGTTGGCCCATGTGTTGTTACCCAGATTAAAACGCAAGCCATCGATGGCTATAATGCGCTCCAGCTCGGTTTTGGAGAGAAAAAAAGAAATCGTATTAATAAACCGATCCAAGGCCATCTGGAAAAGAGCAAAAAAGGCGGTTTTGCATATCTACGGGAATTTTCGGTTGAAAAACCGGCGGATTATATTATTGGCCAAAGCATAACCTTGGATATTTTTCAGATTGGCGAATGTGTGAATGTGTCTGGAACAACGAAAGGGCGTGGCTTTTCAGGGGTCATAAAAAGGCATGGGTTTCATGGCGGGAAAAAAACCCATGGAAGCCACAGCCATAGAATTCCAGGTTCTATTGGCTGCAGCGCCTGGCCGGCAAAGGTTATCAAAGGGAAAAAAATGCCGGGTCAATTTGGAAATCGACGGAAAACCGCTCAAAATTTGAAAATTGTAGACATCAATCCGGATAAAAATTTGATTATGTTGAAGGGAGCAGTCCCTGGTGCTGCAGCTGGACTGGTTGAAATAAAAAAAAGTGCAAATTAGAGCATAAATTGGATGTGATAGATGCGGAGGGACCAGCATTTTTGTATCCTGATCGAGAAAGATAATGGCTGTTGTAAATATTCAAAATATAAACGGGGAAACTGTTTCACAGATTGATCTTTCTGATGATATTTTCAATATATCTGTGAAACCACATGTCTTGCATGAAGTCGTTACAATGCAGTTGGCAAACAGACGGATGTCATCTGCTTCTGTTAAACACCGGAGCGATGTCAAAGGTAGTGGGAGGAAGATATTTCGCCAAAAAGGAACCGGGCGAGCTCGCCGGGGCGATATTAAATCGCCGCTTTTAAGGGGGGGAGGTGTCGTTTTTGGGCCGGATCAAAGATCTTATGTTCATAAGGTTAACAAGAAAGTAAAAAAATCAGCGTTTAAGATGGCCTTGAGCAGCAAATTAAAGGAGAATAATCTGATTGTGGTTGATCGGATTGAACTTGAACAGATTGGTACCAAGGGGGTTATGAGAGTCCTCAAAACCTTGAAAGTGGAAAATGCTTTAATCGTCACCGAAAAATCGAATAAAAACCTGGAACTTTCTTCCAGAAATGTTCCGGATGTGAAAGTGCTGAGAACTGAAGGCTTAAATGTTTACGACATTTTAAAATACCAAAAGCTGGTTTTGGTTGAGGCCTCGATAAAGGATATTGAAGGGAGGCTTTTAATATGATTCGGTATGATATTATCAAAAGACCACTGATAACTGAAAAGACCAGTATACAAAAAGAGGTTTCCAACCAGGTATCTTTTGAAGTGGAAAGAAAATCGAATCGGGTCGAGATCAAAAGATCGATAGAAAAAATATTTAATGTTAAAGTGATCGGCCTGCAGACCATGCAGGTTAAAGGGAAGAAAAAAAGAAGAGGACGAATTGTCGGTAGAAGAAGAGACTGGAAAAAGGCGATTGTGACTTTAGGTCCTGGGGAACGAATCGATTTTTTTGAAGGTGTTTAGTTAATTCTTACCTGACCAGCTAATCGGTGGTAATTATGGCAGTTAAAAAAGTAAATCCAACATCTCCTGGACGACGGTTTCAGGTTTACTCAAGCTTTAAGGAAATTACCAGATCAACTTCTGAGAAAAATCTGCTGAAAGCCCTCACAAAGAGTGGCGGTCGTAATGCAAATGGTCGCATTACCAGCCGTCATAAAGGAGGAGGGCACAAAAGGCATTACCGGGTTATCGATTTTAAACGAGATAAGATCGGAATTCCGGCAAAGGTTGCTTCGATCGAGTATGACCCAAACCGAAGCGCACGAATTGCTCTTTTACACTATGCAGATGGTGAGAAGCGATATATCCTGGCACCGCTTCAACTCACGGTAAATGACATGGTCATGTCCGGGCCTGAAGCGGACATCAAACCGGGAAATACACTTCCTCTTCGTAATATCCCTTTAGGCACTCATATTCACAACGTTGAATTGCGTGTTGGAAGCGGAGGGAAGATTGTCAGAAGTGCAGGGACATTTGCCCAGTTGATGGCAAAGGAAGATCGATATGCGTTGATAAAGCTCCCTTCCAGCGAGGTTCGTATGGTTCTTTTGGGTTGCAAAGCAACTGTTGGCCAGCTCGGTAATGTGGTGCACGAGAATCTATCCATCGGTAAGGCAGGTCGAAAGCGCTGGCTGGGGAGACGGCCCAAGGTTAGGGGCGTTGCAATGAATCCGGTCGATCATCCAATGGGTGGCGGTGAGGGAAGGTCTTCAGGCGGTCGTCATCCTTGCTCCCCGTGGGGTATGCCGACCAAAGGATATAAGACCCGAAAAAACCGAAAAAGCGATCACTACATCGTTAAAAAAAGAACAAAGAAATAGTGACAACTGTTGAGAATTCAATAAATCGAAACCTAAAAAATACCAATTATTAACAGGAGAGACTATGCCGCGGTCTTTAAAAAAAGGTCCATATATCGATCCGAAATTGTTTAAGAAAGTGATTCATGCCCAGGAGACCAGGAGCAATCGGATCATCAAAACGTGGTCGAGGCGGTCAACGATTATCCCTGAAATGGTCGGAATTACGTTAGCGGTGCACAACGGCAGAAAATTTGTTCCTGTTTTTATCTCAGAGAATATGGTGGGACACAAACTGGGGGAATTTTCACCAACAAGAACATTTTATAGTCACGCCGGTGACAGAAAATCGAGGTTAAAGAAGTGATGAAGTTTGAAAATAAAAATATCGGACTGAGGCCACAGACATTTTCAAAAGGTAACCGGCGAACGAAAAGATAAAAGGATATGACGTGATGAAGGTCAGGGCGGAGTCAAAATATGAGCGTATCTCTCCTCAAAAAGTGAAAAAGATGACTGACACCATAATAGGGGAGCCGGTTGAGAAGGGACTGGAAATGCTTAAGGTTATGCCCCAAAAAGCGGCAGGCGTTGTTGGGGAGGTTGTCCGCAGTGCTGTAGCAAACGCAGACCAAAATCCAGACATTGATGTTGATTCTCTCATTATTGAAAACGTACTCTCTGACCAGGGCCCGACGTTGAAGCGTTTTAGAGCAAGAGCGCGAGGCCGGGGAACGAGGATATTGAAAAGAACTACACATATCACAGTCATTTTAGCTGAAGGTTCTGTTTAAGATGGAGGGAAAAGCTTGGGCCAGAAAGTAAATCCAATAGGATTGAGGTTAGGGATCGTCAAAACATGGGAATCCAAATGGTATGCCGGAAAGAATTATTCGGCCTATATCTTTGAGGATTTCAAAATCAGAAAATTTTTAAAACAAAAACTCTACCATGCAGGAATTTCGAGGGTTGAAATAGAGAGATCCTCGAATCGTATCAGACTCCGAATTTATACCTCGAGACCCGGAATTATTATCGGAAAAAAAGGAGCTGAAATTGGCCAGCTTAAGAAAATACTTGAGAAAATGGTAAAATATGAAGTCCTGATCGACATACAGGAAGTCAGAAAGCCGGAGACTGACGCTCAGCTTGTAGCCGAGAATGTCGCCCTTCAAATCGAACGTAGGGTTGCATTTCGGCGTGCAATGAAGCGCTGTGTTTCTTCTGCAATGCGATTTGGGGCAAAGGGCATAAAGATAATCTGTTCCGGACGTCTTGGAGGGGCTGAGATGGCAAGGAGAGAGTGGTATAAAGAGGGCCGAATACCATTGCATACCTTAAGGGCCGATATAGACTACGGTTTTGTTGAAGCGCAAACTACCTATGGAATTATAGGGGTGAAAGTGTTCATTTTCAAGGGAGAAATCCTGAAAAAAGATCAGACTGAGGTCAGCGGTTAGGAGATATAGTTTATGCTGAGCCCTAAGAAGGTTAAATTTAGAAAACAGCAAAGAGGTAGAATGAGAGGTGTTGCCCGCCGAGGGAGCCGTCTGAATTTTGGCGAATTTGGTTTGCAGTCGGTAGAGTGCGGTACCATAACCGCAAAACAGATTGAGGCAGCCCGTATTGCCATGACGCGTCATGTCAAAAGGGTTGGGAGGATGTGGATAAGAATATTTCCGGACAAACCATTTACCAAAAAACCTGCTGAAGTGCGGATGGGTAAAGGAAAAGGGGCTCCCGAAGGATGGGCGGCAGTTATTCGTCCGGGTAGAATTCTCTATGAAATGGAAGGCGTAAAGAGAGATCTTGCAAAGGAAGCCTTTCGACTCGCTTCTCACAAATTGCCGATTAAAACAAGATTTGTTGAGAGGAGTGATCTGTAATGAAGACGACAGAAATTAGAGAGTTGACCAGAGAAGAAAGACAACAGAAAGTGGAAGACCTGAAAGAGGAACTTTTTAATTTGCGCTTTCAGCACGAAATTGGTCAGCTCGAAAATCCACAAAAAATGAAACAAACCAAACGTGATATAGCAAAAATAAAAACCATCATACGGGAAGTTTTATAAACAAATAGGGACCATCGAGAATAGTCGTAACTATGAGTAAATCAGGTATGAGACGTGAGGTAATCGGGACGATCATCAGTGATAGAATGGAAAAGACCGTCATTGTTGAAGTTGAAAGACTTGTTAAACATCGATTGTATAAGAAGTATATCAAAAGGCGCTCCAAATATACCGCCCACGATGAAGCCAATGCCTGTCGGATTGGAGACCGGGTGTTAATTGCTGAATCTAGACCGATAAGCAAGACAAAAAAATGGCGAGTCAGAGAAATCGTTGAAAAAGCGATTTTATAAAAAGGGAAAAATAGAGAGATGGTTCAAGCTGAAACAAGATTGACGGTGGCGGACAATTCGGGCGCGAAGGTGTTATACTGCATTAAAGTTCTAGGAGGCTCAAGAAGAAGGTATGCTGGCGTGGGCGATATTATTGTCGTTACCGTGAAGGAGGCGATACCCAACGCTAAAGTTAAAAAAGGAGATATTTTAAAAGCTGTGGTGGTTCGTACAAAAAAGGAAATCAAAAGGTCTGATGGATCCTACATCAGATTTGATGACAATTCGGCCGTATTAATAAACCCGAACAAAGAACCGATTGGAACACGAATATTTGGTCCTGTGGCCCGGGAATTAAGAGCCAAAAGATTTATGAAGATTATCTCGCTTGCTCCTGAAGTATTGTAGAGAATTGACGAAAAAAAAGCCCATGTTTGCAGATTTAACCATCCGCCAGGTTGGTGATGAGGATATGACTTAGGATGTATAATAAATGCCATATAAAGAAAGATGATAAGGTAAAAATTATTACCGGGAAAGACAGAGGTAAGATCGGAAAAGTATTGAAGGTAATTAGAAAGAAGGATCGGATTCTTATCGAACACATCAATATTGTGAAACGCCATTCAAAACCATCGGCCAAGAATAGGCAGGGAGGAATCCTTGAGACTGAATCTCCTATCCATTGGTCTAATGTCATGTTGATGTGCAACAAATGCATGACACCGATTCGTATTAAAATGCAACGGTTAGATGATGGGAAAAAAATACGCATCTGTAGAAAATGCAATGAAATAATAGACGCTTAGATTAAATATGCAGGAAGACTATGTCAGCACTAAAAACATTCTATTATAACGAAGTAGTACCCAAATTAATGGAAACCTTCAAATATAAAAATACGATGCAGGCTCCGAAATTGTCGAAACTTGTGCTGAACATAGGCCTGGGCGAGGCAATTCAAAATATAAAACTCCTTGATGGCGCTACCGAGGAGCTTAAAATTATCGCAGGGCAACAGCCGGTTGTAACCCGTGCAAAAAAATCTATTGCAGCTTTTAAACTGCGAACCGGTATGCCGATAGGCTGCATGGTAACTCTTCGTCGAAATCGTATGTATGATTTTTATCAAAAGTTGGTCAACGTTGCGCTTCCACGGGTGCGCGACTTTAGAGGCTTGCCTGCTAAAGCATTTGATGGCAACGGTAATTATACCATCGGTATTAAAGAACATATTATATTCCCGGAAATCGACTATGATAAAATAGACAGGATTAAAGGGTTAAATATCAGCATTGTTACAACTGCCCAAACCGATAAAGAGGGAAAAGAGCTTTTAGCCCTGCTGGGTATGCCCTTCAGGAACTGATTGACAACGATGATGTATCGAAAATTAAGATACTCAGTTATCGAACGTTAATGCAAAACGGAGGATGAATTGGCAAAAACATCTCTCAGAATGAAAGTAAAGAAAAAACAGAAGTTTAACGTAAGAGCATATAATCGATGCCCAATGTGCGGCAGGCCAAGAGGCTATATGAGAAAATTCGGCATTTGTCGGATATGTTTTAGAAATCTTGCTTCCCAGGGAATGCTTCCAGGTGTGATAAAGTCGAGTTGGTAAACCCGTTTATGAAAAATGAAATTTATTTACAATTCATCTTAACTCAAGCGACGATAACGGAGAAAAAATGGCGATGAGCGATCCAATTTCGGACATGCTAGTTCGGATTAAAAATGCCGGAAAGGCAAATTTTAATAGTACGGATATTCCAGGATCGACGTTAAAAAGCGAATTAGCAAAGGTATTGAAGGATGAAGGGTACATCCGAAACTATAAATTCATAAAAGATACGAAACAGGGTATATTGCGTATCTATCTTAAATATAGTCAAGGTCAGGCCCATACCATTTTGGGGATCAAGCGCGTTAGCAAGCCCAGCCGAAGAGTCTATGTAAAAAGCAAAGACATCAAGCCGGTCTTAAAGGGCATGGGTGTTTCGATTTTATCCACATCCAAAGGAATAATGACCGATAAAACAGCCAGAAGAGAAAATTTAGGCGGTGAGATACTTTGCAATGTTTGGTAAATCTGTCACTCGCTGCGATAATTGTTCAGTGACAACAAGGAGCTGCACATGTCTCGTGTTGGTAAAAAACCGATTACGGTCCCTGATAAAATAAAGATATCGTATCAAAACAGGCGTGTTACCGTCCAAGGCCCAAAAGGCAAGTTGGAGCGAGTAATTAATTCTCGGGTGGACCTTAAATTAGAAAATGGACTGGTAAATGTGAGTATAGCGGACAATGACAGAACGAGTCGGGCTCTGCAAGGCCTTACCCGTAGTCTGGTCGCCAATATGATCACCGGTGTGGAGCGAGGATTTGAAAGGGTACTGGAGATAAAGGGTATTGGCTATCGTGCGATTCTCAACAATAATCGTATAGAATTTAGTCTTGGGTTTTCACATCCGGTCAATTTTGATCTGCCCGAAGGTATTTCAGCCGTTATTGATCGAAATAATATTATTACACTGTCAGGAATCGATAAAGAATTGATAGGTCTTACTGCGGCATCAATCAGACAATTAAAGCGACCTGAGGCATATAAGGGCAAAGGAATAAAATACGCCGAAGAGCGATTGCGATTGAAAGCCGGGAAGACAGGAACGAAATAGTATAATACGTTTGCACTTATTATATTGGGGTAAGGTGGCATGGATAAGCTCAACTTCAGAAAGAGGGCGCGTTTAAAAAGGAAAAAAAGGATCAGAAAGAGTATTTTTGGAACTGCGGAGCGCCCAAGGCTCACAGTGTTTCGGACCACAAAACATATATATGCGCAGATCATAGATGACACAGCGGGATATACGTTGGCTTCAGCTTCGACAGTGGAAAAAGAGGTAAAAAAAAATCTGGTAAAAGGAGAGCGGGCCACAATTGCAAATTTGGTGGGAAAGTCCATTGCTGAGCGGGCGATTAAAAAAGGGGTTCAAAAAGTTATTTTCGATCGTAATGGATTTTTATATCATGGCCGTGTTAAAGCGCTTTCAGATGGTGCGAGAGAAGCGGGTCTAAATTTTTAGCCATTATGTACTTTATTTGTTAAAGCACCTAAAGGGGGTAAATTTTTGTCCAAACAAGACACAAGCGAAAATGAGCTGATCGACAAAGTAGTTCATATCAGTCGAGTAGCAAAGGTCGTCAAGGGGGGGCGCAGGTTCAGTTTTAGTGCTATCGTTGTTGTAGGCGATGGTGAGGGAAGTATCGGTTTCGGGCTCGGTAAGGCTGGGGAAGTACCGGAAGCGATTCGGAAAGGTGTGGAAAAGGCAAAAAGGAATATGGACAAAATCCAACTGGTAAATGAGACGATACCTTTTGAGGCCATCGGAAAATTTGGTGCGGGGAGAGTTTTACTTAAACCCGCTTCGAAAGGCACGGGCGTTATTGCCGGTGGTGCTGTCAGGGCAGTGCTTGAGGCGGCGGGCGTTCAAAATATTTTAACAAAATGTCTCGGATCGAATAACCCTCATAATTTGGTGAAAGCTACAATACAGGGGCTTAAACAATTGCAAAGCCGTGAGCAGGTGGCTAAACGGCGTGGTATCCGTGTGGAAGATCTTTAACTGGAAAAGGTCAAATGGCTGAAGCACTATTAATAACAATGGTCAAGAGCATGATCGGCAGGCGGGAAAAACACCGCAGGGTTTTACGTGGCATGGGGCTGACAAAAAGGGGAAAAACTGTCGAGCTTAAAGATACACCTGAGATCAGAGGGATGATCCACAGGGTATCACATCTGGTGAAGGTTGAGGAGAAGAAATGAGACTGGACGAACTATCACCGGCAGCTGGATCGCGTAAAACGCGAAAGCGTCTGGGTCGTGGCGTCGGGTCTGGCAGTGGAAAAACTGCCGGCAGAGGAACAAAAGGACATAAAAGCCGATCGGGTGGGGGGGTAAGGCCTGGATTTGAAGGTGGGCAAATGCCACTGCATCGCCGTCTCCCCAAACGTGGTTTTGCAAATATTTTTAGAAAAGATGTTGCCATAATTAATATTCGGGATTTGGCAAAATTTGAAAAAGGCAGTATCGTGGATGAAACGGCATTGATTCAATCTAGACTGATTCGGGGCAGAAGAGATGTTATCAAACTGCTTGGGAAAGGTGAAATAGATCATGCTCTTATCATAAAAGTAAATAGAGCAAGTAAATCTGCAATAGAGAAGGTCACCCGCGTTGGTGGGAAAATTGAGGTTCTGCCATCATGATAAGCAGTGGGTTTCAGAATATTTTCAAAATTCCCGAACTCAAGAAGCGAATTCTGTTCACACTCGGCTTTCTTTCTATTTATCGTATCGGGGTGCATGTACCGACCCCCGGAATCGATGCGGTTGCTCTGGCTTCTTTTTTTGCGCGGGCAAAAGGCACGCTGCTGGGATTATTTGACATGTTTTCGGGCGGTGCGCTGCAAAGATTGTCGGTCTTTGCCCTGGGTATCATGCCTTATATCAGCGCATCGATTATTCTGCAGCTTTTGACGGTGGTCATCCCCCATCTTGAACGTCTGTCAAAAGAAGGCGAACAGGGGCGAAAAAAAATCACGCAGTACACCCGGTACGGGACAGTGATTTTGAGTATCATCCAGGGGTTCGGGATTAGTGTCGGCCTGGAAAGCATGACATCTCCGGGGGGGGCTTCGGTCGTGATCCATCCCGGGTGGAGTTTTAGGTTGATGACCGTTCTTACATTGACGGCAGGCACGGCATTCATTATGTGGCTTGGCGAGCAGATTACCGAGCGGGGGATTGGAAATGGTATTTCCCTGATTATTTTTGCCGGGATTGTGGCCCGGTTACCTGTTGCTATAGGCAATACATTCCGCCTTCTTTCAACCGGTGAAATGGGGATATTTCCCATCCTCATTTTAGCTGTGCTGATGGTTTTGGTCGTCGCAGTCATTATTTTTATGGAGCAAGGGCAGCGCCGCATACCGGTTCAATATGCCAAAAGGGTTGTTGGCAGAAGGATGTATGGCGGCCAAAGTACCCATTTACCTTTGAAAATCAATACGTCCGGTGTAATACCCCCTATTTTCGCATCATCCATCATCATGTTTCCCGCCACCCTGGCAAGTTTTATTAAAATTCCTTGGATGCAAAGCGTCGCGGCTGCCATGAGACCGGGAAATATCGTGTATGAATTATTGTATGTCGGATTTATCTTTTTTTTCTGTTACTTTTATACGGCCGTGACATTTAACCCGGTCGATGTAGCGGATAATATGAAAAAACAGGGCGGTTTTATTCCGGGTATCCGCCCCGGGAAACGGACAGCAGACTATATAGATCGGGTTTTAACGCGTATTACATTGGGCGGCGCCATCTATGTATCGGCGGTATGTGTTCTTCCGTCTATTTTAATCACCAAATTTAACGTTCCATTTTATTTTGGCGGAACGGCGCTGCTTATTGTCGTGGGCGTGGCGATTGATACAATTTCCCAGATGGAATCCCACATGCTGAGCCGACATTATGAGGGGTTTTTGAAAAAAAGCGGAAGCCGAATGAAAGGGCGGTTTTGATATGGTGGTTTTAAAATCGCCCCTGGAAATTGAGAAAATCCGGAAAAGCAACGAAATTGTTTCGGAAATTCTTCAGATACTCGAATCGGAGGTTCAGCCAAGGGTCAATACGCTTTATTTGAATGATCTTTCGGAAAAACTGGCACGCGAAAAAAATGCAATTCCGGCATTTAAGGGGTACAGAGGCTTTCCCTATTCACTCTGCGCATCTGTAAATAACGTAGTTGTACACGGATTTCCAAACAAAGTGTCTTTGAAAGAGGGCGATATTGTCAGTCTTGATTTTGGGGTCTTTTTTGATGGGTATTACGGAGATGCTGCTAAGACAGTGCCGGTTGGAAAGATATCGAAATCCACTAGGCTGCTCACCCAGGTTACTGAAGCATCTCTTTACAAAGGTATTGAGAAAGCTGTGCCCGACGGCCGACTTTCAGATATTTCGCATGCTATTCAATCGTATGCGGAAGCTGGAGGTTTTTCCGTTGTCCGAAAATTTGTAGGTCACGGCATCGGGACCAAATTACACGAAGATCCCCAAATACCCAATTTCGGAAAGCCGGGCATGGGTATTCGCTTGAAGAGCGGGATGACGCTTGCGATTGAACCGATGATCAATGAAAAAGGGCATGACGTTGAAGTGCTTGAAGATGGTTGGACGGCTGTAACTAAAGATGGATGCTTATCTGCTCATTTTGAGCATACCATTGCAATCACAGATGAGGGGCCTGTTATCTTGAGCAATCTATATCGGAGTTGAAATATGGCAAAAGATGAATCGATTGAAGTCAAGGGTATAGTGACCGACACACTCCCGAATGCAATGTTCAAGGTGGAACTGGAAAATAAGCATAAGGTACTTGCCCACATTTCGGGGAAAATGCGCATGCACTTTATTAAAATTTTACCGGGCGATGAAGTTACAGTGGAACTTTCCCCGTATGATCTTTCTCGGGGGAGAATAACATACAGAGAAAAATAATTGAAAACCAAATAAAGGCTTTCCCGGTCGGGTTCATGAACAGTTCAACTGAAACCAGACAAATAGGATGCCGGTATTGGGGAAGATAAGTAGGAAAGATGAAAGTCAGGGCTTCAGTAAAAAAGATATGTAGTAAGTGTAAAATAGTTCGCAGAAAAGGGGTTGTAAGGGTGATCTGCGAAAATAAAAGACACAAACAAAGGCAGGGATAGAGGGGGAAAAGGTTTGGCAAGAATTGCAGGTGTCGATTTACCTAAAAACAAGCGGGTTGAGATCGGGCTGACGTATATTTATGGAATCGGGCAATCCACATCCATGCAGATACTTTCAAAGTTAAATATCGATCCGAATACAAAGACAGATCAGCTCACAGAGTCCGAAGTCAATAGTATCCGCCAGGTCATCGATAGCGATTATAGGGTGGAAGGTGAACTTAGAACCGAAGTTTCAATGAACATCAAAAGATTGATGGATCTTGGATCTTACCGAGGACTTCGGCATCGAAAATCGCTTCCTGTTCGCGGACAAAGAACAAGCACAAATGCGCGAACACGAAAAGGGCCGAGGAGATCGGCCGTTAAGAAAAAAGGTGGCATCAGAAAAAAATAGCATTAATCTTAAAATTTGTAGCCAATGAGATATTAAATAAAATAAGAGGCTGTTAATGGTAAAAAAAGTTCGCACAAGAAAGAAAGAAAAGAAAAATATTTTGAGTGGGATTGTACATGTTCAATCTACTTTTAACAATACGATCATTACAATTACAGACTCTGCAGGGAATGTCATTGCATGGTCAAGCTCGGGAGTTCAAGGCTTTAAAGGATCGAGAAAAAGCACACCTTTTGCTGCCCAGCTCGCTGCAGAAAATGCGGCCAAAAAAGCAATGGAACATGGAATGAAAGAGGTGGAGGTTTATGTAAAGGGCCCCGGCGCAGGCCGAGAATCCGCATTGAGATCCCTTCAAGCAGCGGGGTTCAATATAGTAAAAATTAAAGATGTGACACCCATCCCACATAATGGTTGCCGACCGCCAAAAAGGCGCAGAGTATAACTGTTTGAAAGGAGATAAATTTGGCACGATACACTGATTCGGTTTGCCGACTCTGCCGACGCGAAAACTTGAAATTGTTTCTCAAAGGTGATCGCTGTTATTCTGATAAGTGTGCCTTCGACCGCCGGGGGTATCCACCCGGTCAGCACGGTCAACGCCGTGGAAGGAAAACATCGGATTATGGGATACAACTTCGGGAAAAACAAAAAGTTAAACGGATGTATGGACTTTCAGAAAAGCAATTCCATCTTTTTTTTGAAAAAGCTGATCGGAAAAAGGGGATTACAGGAACAAATTTGCTAGTATTGTTGGAGCGGCGTCTCGACAATGTCGTTTATCGTTTGGGTTTTGTCAATTCACGCGCACAGGGGCGACAGCTTGTGAGACATCGACACTTTTTTGTCAACGGAAAAAAAGTAAATATTCCCTCCTATTTGATAAAGATGGGTGATGTCGTAGAAGTTCGGGAAAGGAGCCGCAAAATAAAAACCATTGAAGATTCGCTTGATGCAGTGGTTCGCAGAGGCATTCCGCAATGGCTTGAAATAGAAAAAGAAGGCCTAAAAGGAATCGTAAAAGCTTTTCCGATCCGAGAGGATCTAACAATGCCCATCCAGGAACAGCTAATCGTTGAGCTTTATTCCAAGTAACTGGGATGATCGGTTCAAACGTTGGTTAATGGAGACAGAAATAATGTCATCAAATGAACACATGTATATTAACTGGCAGGAGATGATTAAGCCGGAAAAGGTTCAGATCACCAGCAAACCCGCTTATGGCAAGTTCGTTTGTGAGCCGCTGGAAAGAGGATTCGGTATCACAATCGGGAATGCGCTAAGGCGGATCATACTTTCTTCATTGTACGGTGCGGCAGCGGTATCTGTTAAATTCGATACCGTGATGCATGAATTCAGTACTATTCCAGGTGTGCTAGAAGATGTTTCAGAAATTATCCTTAACATAAAAGAGGTGCATTTTAGAGTTGCTGATTTAGAACCGAAAACCGTGAGAATTGACACAGAGGGCGAAGGTGAAATTTTTGCCGGGGAAATCATCAGTGATGACGGAAAGTGTGAGGTGCTGAATCCAGATCTGCACATTGCGACGCTTTCAGAAAAAACAAAACTGAAAATGACTATTAATTTAAAAGTTGGGAAAGGGTATTCACTCGCGGAAAACAATAAAGATGAAGATGCCCCCATAGGCACGATACCGATAGATGCCGTATTTTCTCCCATCAAGCGTGTAAATTATGTTGTAAGCAATGCGCGCGTGGGGCAGAAAACGGATTATGATAAATTGACGCTCGAAGTCTGGACAAATGGGAGTATTTTGCCCGGGGATGCGGTGGCCTATGCTGCCAAGATCCTAAAGGAACAGATGGCGATTTTTATCAATTTTGATGAAGGCCTGGAACCGGTGCCGGATAAAGAACCGGAAGAGTCGGACAAGCCGCAGTTTAATGAGAATTTATACAGAAGTGTTGAGGAACTCGAGCTTTCCGTTCGCAGTGCCAATTGCCTCAAGAATGCCGACATATTTAATATATATCAGCTGGTACAAAAGACCGAATCAGAGATGCTGAAGACCAAGAATTTCGGGAGAAAATCATTAAATGAAATAAAAGAGGTTTTAAGCGAAATGGGCCTTTCTCTCGGAATGAAGCTTGAAGGGTTTGTGCCCCGTGAAGAAGAAAAAGAGAAAGGGGAGTAGACGATTCCATGAGACATCGAAAAGCCGGTTTGAAATTAAATAGAACCAGCAGCCATAGAAAAGCCATGTTTAGAAACATGGTGACCTCGCTTTTCAAATATGAGCGTATTCATACGACAGATGCAAAAGCAAAGGAGCTCAGGCGTTGGGCAGATCATTTGATAACTTTAGCCAAGCAAGGCGATTTACATGCCAGACGTCTGGCACTTTCAGTCATATGGGAAAAAAACATTGTTCAGAAACTTTTTGATGAAGCCTCCGACCGATTCGGTGCAATATCCGGTGGATATACACGGGTTGTTAAATCGGGAAGACGGCCAGGCGATGCCGCCCCCATCTCTATCGTTGAGTTAATTTCGCCTGAAAAAAGCAAAAAAAAGAAAACAAAAAAGAAGAGCAAAATCG
>CAZSON010000017.1:15032-23848 GCA_964608375.1 uncultured Desulfobacter sp.
TCATATAAATCGGTACTTTTAAAAGGCACTGCAAATGTGACAGGGCCTTTTTCATTTTTTGGCGGCAAGTTAAATCAACTCTAACTGGATCGTATTCACAAATAAGGATATTTCCGTTGGAGATATAAACATGCCCGATTCAAAACTTGTTACCATGCCTGAAGCCATTTCCCGGTTTGTCCAAAACGGTAGTGCAGTGGCGTTGGGTACGGCCCAAGAAACGCTTATCCCTTTTGCTGCAGGTCATGAGCTTATTCGCCAACGTAAACGCAACCTTACCCTAATCGGTACTATTTCAGATATTTTATTTGATCAAGTGATCGGTGGAGGTTGTGTGCGTAAAGTTCTGGCTGCATGGGTGGGAAATGTTATTACCGGCTCCAGCTATAATTTTCGACGTGCGATCGAAAGTGGAAATACCGAAATAGAAGACCATTCAAATCTAACCATGTCCATGTCCCTGCGGGCTGCGGCCATGGGCGTCCCTTTTATGCCTGCCCGAACGGCTTTGGGCAGCGATCTCTTCAAAAGCAATGCCGGTTTGAAAACGATAACATGCCCTTTTACCGGCGATACCCTGACTGCGGTGGCGGCTATTCAGCCCGATGTAACGATTGTGCATACTCAGCGGGCAGATGAACACGGTAATGCGCATATGTGGGGGAACATGGGCATTACTCGGGAAGCATGTCTGGCCAGTGATGGTGTAATTATTACGGCGGAAGAGATCGTCCCTACCGAAACCATCCGGAGTGACCCCAACAGGGTTGTAATCCCTGGTTTTCTGGTCCGTGCAGTGGTGCATGCACCATGGGGTGGACATCCGTCGCCTGTGCCGGGGTGTTATAACAGAGATCACCAATCATTTCTTGACTACCGAACCGCGAGTCGAACACCGGAAAGTTTTGCCGATTGGAAGGCATTTTGGATAGATAATGTGAAAAACAGCGCGGATTACTTGATCCGGGTGGGAAAAAATCGAATGGATCGGTTAAAAATAAAACATCACCTTAGATCCGCACCTGCGGACTTTGGGTATTAGAAACGGGTCTAAAAGAAAATGCCATGAAATCAACGATCAAAAAACCAGCAGAAATCGCTGATTACACCCCTTCCCAACTCATGGTGACAGCTGCCGCTCGTGAGATTGCAGATAAAAAGATTGTGTTTGTGGGTATGCGGCTCCCACTGCTTGGTTTCTTATTGGCAAAGAGCACCCATGCGCCGGATGCCATCGGTGTATACGAACTGGGCATTGTACGAGATACCCCAGCGCCTGAATCGATTCTGACCATGGGTGATCTCCCCAATCTATTTTGCGCCCAGTGGCTGGCCGATACAATTGATCTGATGGGGCTTTTGCAACAAGGGAAAGTTGATATCGCATTTATCGGCGGAGCCCAGGTGGATCGCTTTGGAAATTTAAATACCAGTTATGTTGGCGGCACGGAAAAAATAAAAACCAGACTTCCAGGAAGCGGTGGGGCTTGCGATCTTGCCAGTCTTGCCAAACATCACATCATCATTATGCCCCATGAAAAAAGACGATTTGTACCAAAGGTGGATTACATTACTTCTCCCGGCTACGGTGATGGACGGGGATGGCGAAAGCGGGTGGGTCTGCCGAGGGGGGGGCCATGCACGGTTATCACAAACCTGGGTATGCTCCATTTTGACCCAGGCACCCGTGAAATGGTACTTACGTCGATCCATCCGGGGGTAACCGTTGAGGAGATTTTAGCAAATACCGGTTGGCCCCTTTGCATCGCACCGAAGGTTACTCAGACCCCGATACCCGATGCTATGGAGTTAGAGATGATCAAACGGTTTGATCCACAAGGGTATTGGACCGGCGAATAATTACTCAGTTCTATCATTTGCAAAAATTTTCTTGAACGGATCAGCAGGTGCGCTTTCATTTTTTCCCTTGACTCATGGCATGCAGAAACGATAATATGAAATATTTACAGGTTTCATTTGGAAAAGTCGATAAAAATCATGGAACAATCAACCAAAAGAAGGAGGGGCAGATGAAGATGAAAAAAATGCTAATAATCACGACGATATGCCTGTTTGGTGCTGCGCTATGGCTTGGTCCGACGGTGGCGTTCTCGAAGACCCTGAAAGTGGGTGCAGTCTTTTCAGTCACAGGCCGTGCGTCATTTCTGGGGGACCCTGAAAAGAAAACGGCGGAGATGGTGGCCGAACAGATTAACAAGGCCGGCGGCATTAATGGCAATAAATTAGAACTCATTCTTTATGATGACGAGGGGGATGCCACTAAAAGTAATCTGGCCGTCAAGAAGCTCATCACGCAGGATAAAGTCTGTGCCGTGATCGGTCCTTCTTTGAGCGGTTTATCGTTGGCGGTGATTCCGGTTTTCGAAAAATATAAAACACCTTTGGTATCGGCCGCTGCCAGCTACAAAATCGTGCATAACGAAAAGACAGGGAAACCGTATAAATGGGTTTTTAAAGTCCCCCAGACGGACAGTATGGCGGTGGAAGCCATTTACACCCATTTAAAGAAACGCGGGATTAGCAAAATCGCCATCATGAGCATCACCTCGGGGTTTGGCGCCAGCGGGCGTGGGCAGCTTATTAAATTTGCCCCGGCATACGGAATGAAAATTGTCGCCGATGAAAAATACGGCCCCAAGGACACGGATATGACGGCTCAATTGACAAAAATCAAGGGAAAGGCACCGCAGGCAATTGTCAACTGGTCTATCGGCCCAACGCAGGTGACAGTCCTTCGTAACTGGAGAGATTTGGGAATGGCGAGCATTCCATTTTACCAGAGCCACGGCTTTGGAAGCCGCAAGAATATCAAGCTTGCGGCCGGTGCGGCAGAAGGAGTTTTGTGCCCTCTGGGCGGTGTTAATATTGCTGAACAGTTGCCGGCCTCATCTCAGAAGACGGTTGCGATGCAATATATCAAAGATTATGAAGCAAAATACAATGAACCGATATCTTCGTTTGGCGGTCACGCCTGGGATGCTCTCAATCTGGTGGCAAATGCCCTCAAAGGGGTGGGTTGCGACAAGGCCGGCATTCGAGATTATCTGGAAAACGTTAAAAACTTTGTTGGACAACACGGTGTGTTTAACTTTTCACCGGATGACCACAATGGCCTTACCAAAGATGCCTTTTCCATGGTTGTCGTTAAAAATGGGGACTGGGCCTTGGCGGACTGATTCTATTTCATAACACATAACGACGATGATGAGGGTGGTGAGATTACCACCCTCATTTTTTAAGCCGGAAACAAAGATGGAACAGATCAGCCTGGCAGGACAGCTATTTCAATACCTGATCACCGGGCTCACCATCGGCAGTATCTATGCCATGGTGGCCATCGGATTCAACATCATATACAATGTGACAGAAATCATCAACCTCGCTCAGGGCGAATTTGTTATGTTGGGGGGCCTGGTGATGGTTTCTTTCCATATCTTCTTAGGCCTTCCAATTATTGTGGCTTTTCTCGCCACCGTCATTGTGGTGACACTGGTGGGGATGTTGTTGGACCGAATGGCGATTCATCCCATTCGCCAGCCCACCGTCCTGACCATGATTGTCGCAACCATTGCAGCCGCCTTCATTTTGAAGGGGGCAGCAATGGTTGTCTGGGGGAAGGATCCGCTTGACTTGCCGGCTTTTTCAGGGCGTAACCCCATCCTTTTTTTTGGTGCGGTCATTCAGCCTCAGTATTTCTGGGTCATCGGTTTTTTGGTGATTATCGTCATCGCGCTGACCTTTTTTTTTGAAAAGACCATCATCGGCAAGGCTATGAGCGCCTGTGCCGACAATCCTGATGCAGCCAGTTTAGTAGGTATTAATGTTAAGCGGATGATTCTGTTGTCTTTTGCCCTTTCCGCCGCTATCGGCGCAGTGGCAGGGGTCACAATAACACCTATTTCCCTTATGGAATATGATCGTGGGGCCATGCTGGCTATAAAGGGGTTCGGAGCCGTTGTTCTGGGTGGACTGGGCAGTTTTCCGGGCGCTATTCTGGGTGGGTTGATTCTTGGAACCATCGAATCCTTTGGCGCCGGGCTCCTTTCATCGGGGTACAAGGATGCCTATGCCTTAATCATCCTCCTTTTGGTGTTGTTTGTTAAACCGAGCGGTTTGCTCGGAAGTATTGAGGCCAGCAAGTTTAAACGATTCTAAACATGTTGCGAATCCGCAAGTTTCCCATAGCCCTCTTTGGTGCCTTTATCCTTGTTTTCCCGTGGGTTTCAGGAAGAATAGAAGCGATCAACAATTATCCGGACATTATGGTTTTTGCCGGAATCTACTGTTTGATTGCCATCGGTCTCAGCCTGTTGATGGGCTATACAGGCCAGATTTCTCTCGGTCATGCGGCCTTTTACGGCATCGGGGCCTATGTTTCCGCCATCTTAACCGCGAGGTTTGGCCTGAACCCGTGGTTTTGCATGGGTATCGGTATGGTGGGCGCTGCGGGTGTTGCGTTTTTGGTGGGCGCCCCTTCTCTTAAATTAAAAGGTCATTATCTTGCCATGGCAACACTTGCCTTTGGCATTATTATTTTTATCATTTTTAACGAAGAGACCGAATGGACCGGCGGCCCCGATGGTATGCCGGGCATTCCGGGCCTCACCCTGTTTGGGTTTAACCTGGATTCCGTTGAAAAATATTACTATCTGGTCTGGTCGATCGTATTTGCTGTCTTTCTGTTTACCATCAATATCATTCAGTCACGCACCGGCCGTGCTTTAAGAGCGATTCACGCAAGTGAAGCCGCTTCCAATGCCATGGGGGTAAATGTCTCCCGTTTTAAAATCAGCGTTTTTATATACTCAGCGGTATTGGCATCGATGGCCGGCAGCCTCTATGCCCACTACCTCAACTTTATCAACCCCTCCACGTTTGACCTTTTTTTTTCGATTAAGCTTTTGATCATGATTACCTTAGGGGGGATGCATGACATCTGGGGCGCTATTATCGGGGCGTTATTGATTACTTTTTTAAGCTTTGAATGGCTCCATTTTTTTGAAGAATTTGAGATTATTGTCTACGGAGTCATTCTGCTATTGGTCATCATCTTTTTACCTCAAGGTATGATGGGAATTCCGAAAATTTTAAAGGACCTGTTTAACGGAAAAGTTTCAAATGGGTAAGGAGCGCAGAAAAAAAATTCTTACAGTTGAAGAGGTCACCATGACATTCGGTGGGCTGATGGCGCTGATTAACTTATATTTTAATGTCAAAGAGGGAATGATTAAAGCCATCATCGGCCCGAATGGGGCGGGGAAAACCACCTTGTTTAATATAATTACCGGAACTTTCGCGCCAACCGAAGGTGTGGTTCGGTTCAGGGGGAAGCCAATTCAGAAGCTCAAGGCCCACGAGATTGCCAAACTCGGTATCTCTAGAACGTTTCAGACCCTTGAACTCTTCGGTAACATGACGGTGCTTGAAAACGTCATGGTGGGCTGCCACACCCGCACTCGATCATCATTTATCGCATCCGGATTTTCGTTGCCCTATGTCAGGCAAGAGGAGAAGCAAATTCGTGCGAAAGCGATGGAAATACTGAAATTTGTCGGTCTGGCTGAAAAATCATGCGAATCAGCTGATAGTTTGCCACTGGGTGAAAGGAAAATGCTGGAAATCGGCCGAGCATTGGCGACTGAACCGAAACTGCTCTGCCTGGATGAACCGGCTGCAGGGCTTAATGAGACAGAGACTGAGAAGGCGTCTTCCCTGATCAATAGCATCAAGGAGAAAGGGATTACCGTCCTGCTGGTCGAACACGACATGAAGGTGGTGATGAATATCTCCGATGAGATCATGGTACTCAATTATGGCGAAAAAATTGCCGAAGGATTGCCAGGAGAGATACAAAACAATCCAAGGGTGATTGAGGCTTACCTGGGAACTAGCGGGGAAGAGAGTGCTTAAAACCGAAAGTTTGACCGCCTATTATGATAATATTCCGGCTCTTAAGGGTATCTCAATAAACGTACCCAAAGGGAAAGTGGTTTCCATTATCGGGGCCAATGGAGCCGGAAAATCTACCCTTTTAAAGGCCATATCCGGTCTGATTAAAAGGCAGGAAGGTCGCATTATATACAAAGAAAAAAATATTGCCGGGCTGCCCTGCAACCAGATTGTGGGGTTGGGTATCTCTCAGGTTCCGGAAGGCAGGCAGCTCTTTAGTCATCTGACCGTTCAGGATAATATCAATCTTGGTGCCTATCTTAAATTCAAGCGCCGATACCGTCATGAGATCAACGAGAGTATCAAAGAGGTGTTTGAAATGTTTCCCATTTTGGCAAAACGATCCAAACAGATCGCCGGCACACTATCAGGCGGTGAGCAACAGATGCTTGCCATTGCTCGGGCCCTGATGGGGCAACCAAAACTCCTCCTTTTTGATGAACCATCCATGGGGCTTGCCCCGCTGATAGTAAAGGAGATATTTGCGGTCATAGAACGGCTAAATCAGTCTGGAACCACGATCCTGCTAGTAGAACAAAACGCGAAGGCTGCGCTGAAAGTTGCCGATCACGCCTATGTCTTAGAGACCGGTGAGCTTGTTCTTGAAGGTTTGGCCAAAGATCTCTCCGACAACATCAAGGTCAAAGAGGCCTATTTGGGTGGATAACCTGATGGCTAAGTTTTATCTTTTTCTTTTTTCAGGGCTTGCTCGAATTCTTCGAAGAATTTGTTTCTTTCTTTCCAATCCGGACCAAAACGCTTATTAAAAAAAGATCCGAGTCGATCAAACAATTTTTCCCAAACCGGTTTGCCGCCTCCCAACACAACATCCGCCAAGAAATCTTGAAGTTCGGTCATTTTTTCTTTTGGTAAAAAAGAGACCGCGCCCAGTTTTATAGACTTTTCCAATGCTTCAGGTGACAATGCATAAGCGGTGAGCATGACGGTGGGGAATCCTCTTTTCACTGATGTTTTCAGAAGATCAAAACCATTTACACCCATAATATCTAAAATGACAACATCATAGGTAAAGCTCATTAAATATTGCTGGGCGGTATCGTAATCGTTTGCCTTATAAATTAGGCACATATCCAACACTTCTTCGACTGTATCAAGCACATCCATTTCATCATCTACCACCAGGATAATCTTATCTTTCAAAAGGTTCGATGTTTCCATAATCGTTTCCTCCTTTCAGCTTTATCTGCCGTTATGACCCGGTATCCAAAATTGTATGATTTTTTAAAGCATTGTAAAATCAATTGGCAAGACCTAGATATACTATATAAGAAAGTGGCGCTGTAAAAACAATATTTTTTTTATAATTGATGAATTATCCGCCCTTTGAGCATAAAAAAAATGGTTAAATTAAAGGTTTCAAATTCATGAATTTCCTTTCTCTCTTGACATAACTTGTTCATTTTCCTACAAGATATTGTTGAAATAATTATAATCTTTCTTAAAGATTTCGTCTGGAGCGACAATAAGTTCTTAACGTCGCAAATTTC
The DNA here is from genome assembly GCA_964608375.1 of uncultured Desulfobacter sp. Classification (GTDB taxonomy): domain Bacteria; phylum Desulfobacterota; class Desulfobacteria; order Desulfobacterales; family UBA2156; genus UBA2156. Next base: position 22,511 of record CAZSON010000017.1, read on the forward strand.
TTCAATCCATGTGTAAAAAGAAATGAGTTCCAAATTTTGCATCCGTACATTGGGCTGTAAAGTAAATCAATATGAGTCTGATGTAATCGCTCAAACCCTGACAGAATCAGGATCTGTTCCCACATATGCTGAAGGAGATTCTGACCTCTTTATAGTAAATACCTGCGCAGTAACCCAAAAAGCGGCCATGCAGTCAAGGCAGGCTGTCCGTCAAGCCATTAGGACCAATCCCACGGCCCGAATACTGGTGACCGGTTGTTACGCTCAGACGGAACCGGATGAGTTGAAACAGATTAAAGGTGTTGATGTCATTATAGGGCATAAGAAGAAATATGAGATCCCCCAATTGGTCCATGCTTTGATCGAAGCGGAAAGCCAAATTCCGATATCGATTTGCAACAATCTTGCCAAAGAAAGGATTTTCAGACAAATCCCCTCGGTCCCCAGACAGGACCGAACAAGGCCTATTTTGAAAATTCAAGACGGGTGTAATGCCGATTGCACGTATTGTATTGTGCCACGCGCAAGGGGACCCAGTCGGAGCATGCCTGTAAAAAATGTATTGAATAGCATTCAGGGACTTAAACGATTTGGATATCATGAAGTGGTCCTTTCCGGCATTCATCTGGGTCGCTATGGATTAGATCTGCGCCCCAAATTTTCTCTCTATGAGCTGTTGAATCACATCTGTATGTCAGGTGCTATAGATCGCGTGCGGCTTAGCTCGATTGAACCGTTAGAAGTTTCGTCTGATATTTTCAAACTTACACGGAAATCAAACCCTGAATATGGACAATTGTGCCACCATTTTCATATCCCTCTTCAAAGCGGCGATGATTTTATTTTGAAAAGGATGAAGCGGCCGTATGGACGATCTTTTTTTAAGGCACTGGTTCGTGACATCCAAGAAACCATCCCTGATGTCGCCATAGGCGTTGATATTCTCATCGGCTTTCCAGGAGAAACCGAAGAAGCATTTAAAAACACATATAATTTGATTAGTGAACTGCCGGTAGCCTACCTTCACGTGTTTCCGTTTTCGTCTCGGAAGGGAACGCCTGCGAATGTTTTTTCAGATAAGATCCCGACAAAAGTAATTAAAGAAAGATCTCGGAAAATGCGTGAGCTGGGTGACCAAAAAAGGAGGGCTTTTTTAACCAGATTTATCGGAGAGAAAGTTGAAGTCCTGATTGAACGGAAAAAGACCGGCATGCAAGATTTTTTCAGAGGAATTACCTCAAACTATATACCGGTTCTGGTCAGAAGTAATCGGGATTTGAGAAATACCGTTATAAACGTACAGATTGAAAAACTCCATGGGGATACTGCGGCACTGGG
>CAZSON010000018.1:0-3325 GCA_964608375.1 uncultured Desulfobacter sp.
AAGAGAAACCCGATGGCAAATACATCGAGGTAACTGCAATTACGCCGACCCCGCTCGGTGAAGGCAAAACCACCACCACGATGGGTCTCCTGGAGGGTCTGGGAAAGCGGGGTAAGAATGTCGGCGGTTGTATCCGCCAGCCTTCCGGTGGCCCCACCATGAATATTAAAGGGAGCGCCGGCGGTGGCGGCAATGCCACAATCATCCCGCTGACAGAATTCTCCACCGGTCTGACAGGGGATATCAATGACATCATGAACGCCCATAACCTAGCCATGGTCGCTCTTACCGCCCGGATGCAGCATGAACGGAATTATAATGACGAACAACTGGCACGGCTGACCGGGATGCGGCGCTTCGACATCGATCCGACCCGTGTGGAAATGGGCTGGATCATGGACCTTTGCGCACAGAGCCTGAGGCATATCGTCATTGGGCTGGGCGGCCGGATGGACGGTTTTACGATGCAATCCAGTTTCGGCATCGCCGTTTCATCGGAACTGATGGCCATTTTGTCAATTGTTCGCGATCTCGCTGACCTTCGTAAAAGACTGGACAATATTACCCTTGCTTTCGACAAGCACGGTAATGTGGTGACCACCCGAGATCTCGAGGTCGGCGGTGCCATGACCGCCTGGATGCGCAATACGATCAATCCGACACTGTGTTGCACCGCCGAGCACCAACCGTGCATGGTTCACGCCGGTCCTTTTGCAAATATCGCCGTAGGGCAGTCGTCTATTATTGCCGACCGTATTGGGCTGAAGATGTTTGACTATCATGTCACAGAGAGTGGTTTCGGTTGTGACATCGGTTTCGAAAAATTCTGGAATGTCAAGTGCCGCTATAGCGGGCTAAAACCACATGTTTCTGTACTGACCAGCACCATTCGTGCGCTGAAGATGCATGGCGGCGGTCCGAAAGTGGTGGCCGGCTTACCCCTGAACGACGCATATACAAAGGAAAACATGACCCTTCTTGAACAGGGGATACCGAACCTGATCCATAACATCGGGATTGTCAAGCAATCCGGTATCAATCCGGTGGTCTGTATCAACCGTTTCCATACAGATACCGATGCGGAAGTCCGGTTGGTCAAGGAGGCGGCTGAGACGGCCGGAGCCCGCTGCGCCGAATCCACCCATTGGGAAAATGGAGGCGATGGTGCATTGGAACTCGCCGATGCGGTTACCGAAGCTTGTGAAGAAGAATCAAATTTCAATTTTTTATATCCGATCGAAATGAAGCTTCGAGACAGGGTAGCGCTAATTGCAAAAAAGGTTTACGGGGCTGACGATGTTTCCTGGGCACCTGAAGCCGAGGCAAAAGCCAAGATGCTTGAGAGCGACTCGCAATACGACGATTATGCGACCATGATGGTGAAAACCCATCTCAGCCTCACGCAGGACCCCACAATGAAGGGAGTCCCCAAAGGATGGACGCTCCCTATCCGCGATGTGCTTATTTACTCCGGCGCAAAATTCCTCTGCCCTTGTGCCGGGACCATCAGCCTGATGCCAGGCACCAGTTCTAACCCCGCCTTCAGGCGGGTCGATGTGGATGTCAACACCGGAAAAGTGAGCGGGTTATTTTAGTAAAACTGTAAAAACAAAGGGCCCGGTTCAATTTTCCGGGCCCTTTGCCGTTCAAAGATGAAATGGTGCTTCGGAGCAGATTCTACAAAGATAATTTTTCTTTTTGTTGCCAATACGGATGAATCATGTCTTCAAAAATGGCCATTGCGGCTTCAGAGCCCTGCCCTGCCGCTGTGACGATCTGTTTGTACCCGCCTTCGACATCTCCGGCCGAATATATCCCGGGAATATTGGTCCGATGTTTTGAATCCTGCTTAATATAACCATCCGCTGTTAGTTCCACCCCAATTTTTTTGGCCAGCTCCACTGCAGGCGTGTAACCGATAGCCAAAAAGACACCCTCGATTTTAAGTGTAGACGACTTTTGTGTGTTGCTGTTGAACAGCAGGACTTCCTCGACTCTTTGATCACCCCGAATCTCTTTAATTTCAGTATGCCACAAAACGGGTATCTTGCTTTCCACCAGATTTTTTTTCAAAAAGTCCTGAGCCCGAAGAGACCCCCTTCGGTGAATGAGTGTAACAGAAACCCCTATATGGTTCAGGTGCAGGGCCTCTGTGACGGCGCTGTTTCCGCCGCCAACCATAACGACTTTTTTCCCTTTAAATAATGGCCCGTCACAGGTACTGCAATAACTAACCCCTCTTCCGGCCAGTCGGGTTTCTCCTGGAACACCGAGATGCTTGTAGGTCGCCCCTGTGGCCAGCAGGACCGATTTTGTCAGAAACCTTCTCCGGGTCGTCATAACCTCGATCGGGTTTCCCGGCTTTATATCCGCCACCTCTTCTCCCTGAAAAATTTGGACATATTGAAGTGCATGACTGACCATTATATCGACCAGTGTTTTCCCACCCACTTGCGTAAACCCCGGATAGTTCTCGACAACCGGAGTGGTCACAACTTGTCCGCCGAGTGCCTTTCGCTCTACTATGGCTGAGTTTAATCCGCTGCGAACAGCATAAATACCGGCGGTCAAACCCGCTGGCCCTCCCCCGACGATCAAAAGGTCTGTTTCAACAAGCTCCGCATCGCTTTCCGGAATAAAAATCGTTTGGGGTTCTCGATCCTTCAAAGACGAAACAAAGACTTCCTCAGCTTGTGCGCCCTGCCCGATCAGCACGTCATCGGCAAAGGTCATCGGAACGCTGTGGGCCGAATATTGATCAGCCAGGTCAGGCCTGCATTGTATATCGACGATCTCAAGAGAGATCAGTTCCGGCATTTCAACCGCAGCCTTTACCGCGTTAACCGCCTGTTGGGGACAATAAGGACAGGTTGCGCTGACAAACACTTTGACTTTTCTAGGTGAGTTGATTTTTTTTATTACTTTGATTGACGGGTCACTTAAATTGCTCTTTCCCATGCCCACTAGAATCAATGTTTCAAGAAAGGTCCTTCCCTCTTCACCCATGGGAGCGCCAAGCCAGCGTATGGAATAACGCTCAGGGTTGATTAAGAGCGTCGGAGAGCGATCAACATTCCATCTTTTCGCAAGATCGTGATCCAGATAGTGTTCCCGAAAAGTAATTTTATCCGTCAACTGGCGAAATAAACGGACAATTTCTCTGTTGGTCTGGCAGAAAATGTCATCCACACCTCTTTTTGTGAACATATAAATCGGGATGTCATTGGGCAATTTTTCAAAAGTAGCTTTAAACTGGTCCATGAAAACCCTGCTTTCAGATCCAGTTGAACTGCTATCGATCTTCATGGTATCTTCCATTCGATTC
>CAZSON010000018.1:3425-23023 GCA_964608375.1 uncultured Desulfobacter sp.
TGCAATTTTCCTTGCAAGATCCAAATCAGCCTGGGTGGTTATTTTGAAGTTGATCCTGCTCCCTTTTATAATTTTGATGCTTTCGTCCATTCGCTCCACGAGGATCGCGTCATCAGTTCCCGAAAAACCTTCCTCCCTAGCTTGTTCATGGGCTTTTCTGATCAAATCGTATCGAAACGCCTGAGGTGTCTGCGCCAGCCATATCTTTTCTCTTTCAACCGTCTCTTTGATGTAGCCGGATTGACTGATCTGCTTTAACGTGTCAGCTGCGGGCATGCCGATGATGCATGCCCCACATTCTTTTGCTCCATGGATAACCGCTGTGATCTGATCGTGCTTTATAAAGGGGCGAACCCCATCATGGATGACCACAATAGCGTCTTTATTATCAACTGATAGTAGACCGTTATAAACAGACTCCTGTCGTGTTGCACCGCCAAAAACAACTTTGACCCGCTTTTTAAGTCCGAGTGGGTCTAAAATTCGATTTTTGCAAAAATCAGATTCTTCTCTCGACACAACCAACAGGATTCGATTTATCTCTTCACAAGAGTCAAACGCTAATAAAGTTCGCGTTAGGATCGGGTGGTCTCCGATGAAAAGGTACTGTTTGCAAACCTTGCCGCCGATCCGGATACCTTTTCCGGCCGCTGGTATGATGGCTGTGGTCATTTGAAATGGGTTTTTTGTTTTGTGATCAACTATTTCAGGTACGCCAATTCGCTTGGAAGAGGTACTCCTTTTCCGATTGAGTCTTCCCCATAGTTTACACCGGCAAGAGTTTTAATATCTTTTAACGCGCGAACATCTCCTTTAAAGATTACTTCAGTGATATTTTCTTTTTGAATTTTTCCGCCTGCCCACTGGATATCCAGAACACTGCTGGCATCAAAACGATCATCTGCGACGCACAATTCCACTTGCCCACCAAAATGCTGAACAATTTTGGCTACCAAAAGGCTGGGTCTGGCATGGAAACCGAGACTGACGGGAACAGCAACGGTTATGGATGAGCGTTCGATGTTCTCATTGAGTATCTCTTTTGCAAGTTCTTTGCCTGAATTTAGGAAGTGGAATGTATAAAAAAGACAACAGTTGATAGTTCGATCCAAATGGACCTTCGGGTCAACCAAAAAAACAAGCTTTTCCCGAACCTTTTTGTAAACATTTTTATATCCTGCATCATGGAGGTGGCGTTCATAAAAATGCAAAAGCCTACCGATCATCTGAAGGAGATGAAAGACGAGGGAAAAATAACTCCGCAGCTGTTTGAGCTTGCGATTGCCAAACCGGTAACCGCCATGAATAACATAGGTGTCAAATGAAGATTGAAGGTTATGAACAAGCATTTCAAATTGCCGAATTTCAACCTCATTTACTTTTTCGGGAACGAGTGTCTGTATGCCCTTCATATCATAGGGTTTATAAAATCCTAGCTGATCAAAGTCTCGTGCAATACTCAAAAATTCACTTGAAATTTTAACGATGTTTTCTTTTTGCAAATCTTTATCAACATCATCAATGTCATAATCGAGCATCTCACTTGTCGAAACACCCGGGAATTCCAAAGGAGAATATCCTCTTTTTGGAATCGGAATTTTTAGATGTTTAGCTTCTTCAAGAATGATCGGCGCCATTTTAATTATAGATTCTTTTATAAAACTCTGCGTAATCTTCATCTCTCTTTCAAAATCTTCGATTTCTGAAATGCCATAAAATACAAGTCGATTTAATATATGTTGACCCGAATATCCGCCCAGACTCAAATGTCGAACCGCCGCTGAAAGTTCTCTGTAAAAATACCAGTGTTTACTGTTTTTAGCTCCGTGAAAATCAAGAAAATCTTCCAAAAGTTGTGAGGTGGATATCAGTTTCGAATAGAGATATTTTGTAAAAACATGCTGGGATGAATCTAGGCTGGAGAGGTAGATAAAACATTTCAGATAATTATTTGAAAATAACCGAACCCTTTCGCTAAATGAGATGTCACAAACAGATCGTATCGCTTCCATTTAATTATATTATATTGTTACTTTTAATCTATAGTGGGATCTAATTCTTATTTGAATGAAAACCGGCCGAAGCAGCTCATAAGCCGAATTCTGTCCCTTCTTTTGGTTACCCAAAAAAAGGTAACGATCATTCATCTGAAGATGTCGGTTGCCCGGCACCTTTTGCGACCTACCCCGGAACTCGAATGGGCCATTCTCAAGCGTTCCTCTATGTGGTCTTGCACCAGGTGGGGTTTGCCAAGCTTCCCCGGTCACCCGGGGAACTGGTGTGCTCTTACCACACCATTTCACCCTTACCCGGCACCCAGCATATTGAGTGTCGGGCGGTATACTTTCTGTTGCACTTTCCTTCACGTTGCCGCGACTCCACGTTATGAAGCACCCTGCCCTGCGGTGTTCGGACTTTCCTCCGGATCATATGGATAATCCAGCGATCGTTTGTTCTGCTCCGGCCGATATCTAGGAATTATCCCAGTAAACAATTCTTTGGCAATGTGGACAAAATCTCAGCTCATCACCCTTTTGAAGTTCGTTGTACATTTGGGGCGGAATATTCAGGTTGCACCCCCGACAGACAGCATCCTTCACAGGAGCGATAGCCATTCTTTTTACACGATCTTTTATCACAGTATATTTGTTCAACAACTCAGGATCAATGGTTTTAGAAGCTTTCTTCCAATCAACTTCGAGTTTCACTAGCAATTTCATCTTTTGCGCTGCGTCATGTTCAATCGTTTGCTTTTCCCGATGTATGCGATCAATTAACACTTTATATTCGTTTTTTTTGGAAGCAATCGCATGCCCTAACTCATCCACACGATCCAAGCATTCTAACATCTCATCTTCAATTTGAGAAGTTTTTGCCTTCAGATCATCAATTTCTTTAAGTATTGCCTGATATTCTTTGTTTGTTTTAACCGATCTAAGATTTGTCTCGCTTTTTTTTTCTCGCGACAGGTTCTGTTGGGCATCAGATTCCCACGCACGATACTTTTTTTGTAAATCCGCTAATTCCAATTCATCACATTCAATCTCTTTCTGAAACATTCCGATTTTGTTATCAAGGGCCTCGGTTTTTTTTGAAACATCGTTTAAAACGGATTTAATATTTTCAGTGTCCTTCTCGATCGTTTGAAGATTTATCAGGTTATCAATTTGTTCTTTCATATATGCTTCCTAATCTGGTGGGTCATATAAAATGACTATTTAACAATTTTAGAAAAAATATGGTCTTTTTACGAGTTCATCAAGTATCAGCCGCCCAAATGTAACGAAAAAGGCGTGATTTATGAGTATAACCACGCCTTAATTGTTCAATGTTCAGAAGGTAGAAAATATAGCTCATCTCCTGTTCCGCTATTTTAGCCCTGCACAGATTTTATTTAAATCCCCAACTTAGTTGATGGGCCCACCTGGATTCGAACCAGGGACCGACCGGTTATGAGCCGGTGGCTCTGCCAGCTGAGCTATGGGCCCATATGTCTCCGTAGTGATTGAGTTACTACCTTTGGACCACCCTTTTGTCAAGCTTTAGCTTTCAATAAAACCTTTCAATTTACGACTTCGCGTCGGATGTCTCAATTTTCGTAATGCTTTTGCTTCGATCTGTCTAATCCGTTCACGGGTTACCGCAAAATCCTGCCCAACTTCCTCAAGCGTGTGATCAGCCTTTTCCCCAATCCCAAAGCGCATCCGTAACACTTTTTCCTCCCTCGGCGTCAGAGTTGCTAGAACTTTCCGGGTCCTTTCGGCGAGATTTAAGTTTACTGCAGCATCTGAAGGAAGAATAAATTTCTTATCTTCAATGAAATCGCCAAGATGACTATCCTCTTCTTCACCGATAGGTGTCTCCAAAGAAATAGGTTCCCGGGCAATTTTCAGAACTTTTCGGACTTTATCTAGGGGGATCTCCATTTTTTCTGCTATTTCTTCAGGAGTCGGTTCTCGCCCTAGTTCCTGTACGAGATACCTGGATGTACGAATTAATTTATTAATGGTTTCAATCATGTGCACCGGAATCCTAATGGTTCTGGCTTGGTCGGCTATCGCACGGGTGATCGCCTGTCGAATCCACCATGTTGCATATGTGCTGAATTTATACCCCCGTCGATATTCAAACTTATCCACAGCCTTCATCAAACCGATATTTCCTTCCTGGATCAAATCGAGAAACTGTAAACCCCGATTGGTATACTTTTTTGCAATGCTGACAACCAGGCGAAGATTTGCCTGTGTTAGTTCACTTTTTGCTTTTTTAACTTTTTGACGTCCTCTTCCGGCACGTGTAATTGTTTTTTGCAGCGAACGGTTGGTGGTCATTATCTCAGTTTCTCTTTCGGTTATTTGTGCAATTATTTTTCCCGCTTCCGCATACAAGGTTTTAATATTACCCTTTTTCAAATTGCACCGCGATTCCGCCCAACTGAAAAATCTGTTTTTATTCTCCATCTGGCTTCTGAGTTCGGCTATTGAAGCATTGAATTGATCGGCATAAGAAAAAAGCTTTTGATTCATGGCATCGAACCAACTAATCTGCTCTCTTATGGTCAGCTCAATATTATCAATAACCCCCCCTTCAAGGCGCCAATCCTTGAGTAAATTTAAAATATTCTTATTCCTGCGTAGGATACGCCTTCTGGTTCTGCGCTTTTCATCTGGATTGGACACAGATGAGTCAATGGCTTTGCGAAATACCTTATTTTCTTCATTCAGAATTTGAATAGAACGGATGGTGTATAAAAATTCTTCGATTTGAAATGCTTCATCAACATATGTATCGCCTTCGTCGATATCCCTCAGCACGTGCTTTGGGCGGAGAAAACCGTTTTCAATCTGTTCACCGAATTTTACAATGCAGTTTACACCTAATGCGGTTTCAAGCAGAGATTTTAATATTTCCTGTTCTCCAACTTCGATTTTTTTTGCTATTTCAACCTCGCCTTCCCGGCTTAAAAGCGTGACAAGACCCATTTCGCGCAAATACATTTTCACCGGGTCCGTTACTTTTCCGAAATCCGGGACAGCAGCATCACTTTCTTTGGTTTTTTGGGGTCTATTTTTTTCAACGCGTACCTTCTCTTTTTTTTTCTTTTCGTCAATTATTTCAATGTTTAAATCATTAAACATGATCAGTTTTTCATCAATTTGATCCGGTAGAAGCTCCTCCGGGAGAACCTTATTAATTTCATCATAGGTCAAATAGCCTATCGTCTGACCCTTTGCGATAAGCGCCTTGAATTTTTTTTCATTTAACCTTTTGGCACTTTTTTGTTTGGTCGGTGTCTTTTTTACCATAGCTTTTTTATCGTCTTTTTTTGCCCTTTTCTGTTTTGAATCGGGTTGAGTTACCATAGTTTTTAATCTCCTGCAAATCTTAAAACTGTCTATCCACTTTTGCGGGCCTGGTCTTGTTTTTCCTTCAATAACGCCAAAAGCTGTTCTTTGTCATCACGCATCTCAGCGGTCTTTATTTTTTGTAATAACGTATTTTCCCGGCGATGCTTGATTGACTCAAATTGATTCATCAACTTGTTGCAACCTTCATTTTCCCAAAGATCCTCACCAATCGCCAACGAATTGATAATCCGTTTTTTATCTTCATTATCAATTGATGTAATCATGTCAGAAACAAATCGATTGAAAGGCCCTCTGTAACCCACTATCAGCTCTCCAATTGATTTGAGCGTTTCATCTTCGAAATGTTTCAACAAATTTCGTCTCGTCACTTCAGCGATAGCATCTGGGAATTGAAGCATCATTTCAATAATTTTCCTTTCCAGTTTGTTTTCTATCCCCTTATGTGCTCTTTTTTTGACCCCTGTCTTATCAAAATGGTATATCTGGTTTGAAATGGTCGTTTTTTTGGATGAAGTTTCCCTTACTTTTTCCAGAACAGCTGTTTCATCAACGCCGATTCGTTCTGATATTTTTTGGATATATAAAGACCGGGCTATCCTGTCATTTATCAATGCCAGTGGCCCTTTCAGGTCGGAAATGATTCGGATCTTACCCTCGACTGTAAGCCCATGTTTTTTGACAGCAGATTCGATTAAAAACGGTATAATACCGAGTGCCCTTGAAACAACATCCAAAAAGGCTTCAGGTCCGGAATTAAAAAGGTATGAATCAGGATCATGGCCGGCCGGGAGCACAACAATTCTGGCATCGACCTCCTCAGCCCGAAAAATTTCAATCACCCGTTGAGCCGCCTTTATTCCGGAATCGTCTGAATCGTACACCAAATAAAATTTGGAGACAAATCCCTTCAGAAGCCGGATATGTTCCTTTGTCAGCCCTGTTCCGAGTGTGGCCACCGTATTCTCAATCCCATGCTGATGAAGCGCCAGGAGATCAAAGTATCCCTCCACAATAAAAACAGTATCGCTTTCTCTGCACCTTTTTTTTGCCCGATTAATACCATAGAGGGAACGACTCTTATTGAAAACATGTGTCTCCGGGGAATTGAGATACTTCGGTAGGGCATCATCCAAGACCCGTCCCCCAAAACCGATGACCTGCTGGTTTAAGTTAAAAATAGGGAAAACAATACGGTTCCTGAACCGGTCATAATATCCACCTCTGTTCTTTTTTGATAGGATCAAACCTGTCTTTTCAACGAGATGTGCCGAAATTTTCTTTTTGGAAAAATGATTAACAAGACGCTCCCACTCCAAAGGTGCATATCCAATATGAAAATCGTCAATGGTCTTTTGGGTCATCCTTCGTGAACGGAGATATGCCATTGCTCTTTTTCCCTCACTGCTTTTCAGAAGTGTTTGACGAAAAAAAGCCATCGCCTCCTTATTGATGCTTAGCAAGTTTTCTCGTTCGGTGATTAATCTCTTCTGTTCTGATGACAGGTGAGTTATCGGAATGTCTATGCCATATTGTCTTGCCAGTGATCGGGCAGCATCAGGAAAGGAGATGCCTTCCTGCTTCATCAGAAAACTGAAAACAGTCCCACCCACACCGCACCCAAAACAGTAAAAAATCTGTTTTTCAGGGCTCACGGTAAAGGATGGCGTTTTTTCTGAGTGAAACGGGCACAACCCCAAGTAGTTTTTTCCCGTTTTTTTAAGTAAAACCACTTCAGAAACAACGTCCACCAGATCCGCAGTGTTCTTGATCTCTAAAATTTTATCGTTGGGGATAAAACCTGTCAAAAAGAACGCCCTCCATTGCGGTAAATACAAAGAAGATAGAAAATATTGGAAGGGCCGTAACAGACCGATAGAGTCACTTTGGTTTAAATCGTTTTATAAAAAACCCTTGGTTGAGCGAGCACCCGATACCCTCTTGTTAAATGAAACAGCACTGTTCAACGCCCTGCCGGTGGCCTTAAACATCGATTCTATAACATGGTGATCATTTTCGCCATAAAATACATTGATATGAAGTGTTATGCCACCTCTGTTTGCAAATGCTTTGAAAAATTCCTTAGCAAGTTGGGTATCAAAGTTCCCCTGTATCACAGCGTTGCATGGTATATTATAAACAAGATAGGGTCGATTTGAAAGATCGAGGGTAACAGCGGTTAGGGCATCATCCATCGGTGTCACTGCATGACCGTACCGGTTGATACCTGTTCGATCTCCAAGCGCCTTGTGCAATGCATCCCCGAATACAAGACCAACGTCCTCCACTGTATGATGAAAGTCGACATCAATATCCCCTTCTGCACTTATCGATAGTTTAAAGAAACCATGGGCTGATAGAAGGGAAAGCATATGATCAAAAAATGGAATCCCAGTAGAAATCTTTCCCTCAGAGCCACTGTCCAAGTTCAGTTTGACGGTAATTTTTGTCTCTTTTGTCGTTCGATCGACCTCAACTTTGCGGGGCTTCATCATCTTATTGTAGAATTTGCCGGTTTATATCTTTTGTGAAAATATCCACTTTTTGTTAAAAATCAAGTTCATACTGTTGATAGTCTCGTAAAAAGTCATTTGCGACCGCCCTAAAATGGTCATTTAGAGAGCAATATGGTCTTTATACAAGTTTATCTTGTTTGAATCCGAACAATTTAAAAGGAAAATAAGCCGAAAAGAATTGCTGAATCTTAAATCTGCAAACGTTCAGTTTATCAAAGTTTTAAGGCGCGGGACGTAAAGCGGTATCAAAGTTCCGGAAAGCACACTAAAACATTCCAACCCTTTGGCAATAGAAATCATCGATTCCTTTAATTTTCTCATGATTATCGAGGTTGAAGTGGAGATGAGGGGATTTGAACCCCTGACCTCGGCGTTGCGAACGCCGCGCTCTCCCAACTGAGCTACATCCCCACAAAGGAGGTGCTTATCTATCAAATTCCACCATTTAGGTCAATTGAAAAAATTCTTTCTTTATGAATAACTCGAGGTAATTTTCTTATCCACCACGGTTAATCATTTCTTCAGCGAGTTCAATAATATCGATTGAATATCTATTCCAAATCTTCTCTGCAGTTTAGGTCCCGGAACAAAATTCTTATATTTTTAATCGATTTTTTTACAAAATTTATCTGCGACGTCAACTGCTCTATCTTATTTTGATGAAAATAATATTACGTATTGTAAAATGTGACGGTTTGTGATATTGATTGCATCGTCTGAGGTCAGACGGGACCATATAGCTACAAATCTATGGAGGGGAAAAATCTATGTCAGAAAAGCACCCTGAATGTCCACTTTATAATCCTTTAAATTGTAAAGAATATTACAATCCCAAGATCTGCGCTTTTGTAAAAAAAGATCGTATCTGTCTTAAGAAAAAAAAACCAAAGCCCAAGGGGAAAAAACAGGAAAAAAAAATCTAGGCGTGGCCGGAAACATCTGAAAGCAAAACCGGATCAATACCCATCTTCTTCACCGCTTCTTTCCAGCGTGACTCAATCGGAATATTAAAAATAATCTTCTCAACCATTGGGCTGGTTAACCACACATTTGCTTTGATCTCGGATTCCAGTTGGCCGGGGCCCCATCCGGCACACCCCAGTGCAATAATGAACGCTTCCGGTCCCTTGCCGCTCGCAATCGCTTCCAGGATATCCCTGGTATTGCTCATCGCAAGAGACTGCGTGATCGACAAAGAACCTTCCCAGTTCAATGGTGGTCCATGAAGAACAAATATATCGGCCATGCTGACAGGGCCACCAAGGTAAATCGGTACAGAATTCACACCTGAAGTGCACTTTATTTTTAGTTCATCGAAAATGTCTTTTCCAGATAAAACAGGATGAATCCGGTTGACAACGATTCCCACCGCCCCTGCTGCAGTATGCTCACAAATGCAGGCGACTGTATGGGAAAAATTTGGGTCCGCCAGTCCTGGCATGGCCATCAAAAGGTGTTCCCTAAGAAAAGATTTGCTTTGATTCTTGGTGTCTGGAGCCATTGTTTCGAATGTCAATCTTTTTTGTGTTTTATATAATTAAAATTTGTTGGTTTCGTAAAAAGTCCAATTTTGTTCGCTCCGCGACTTTCTACGAGATTGGATTTTCCCCAATTGTCAAATTTATTTTACACAAATTTCCATCAATCGCAATACCAATCTAACAAATTTGTTTTGGATAAGCAATTCTGCATCTACGCTATTTTTCATGCAAACGCCTTAATGAAAGAAAGTTGGGAGGAAAAAATCATGCACCCATCGGGAATGACATTTCATAAAAGCACATGTTATGACCGCAATCGAATGAAAGGGCACCCATTGGATTGGTCAAACCAACCCCGGGTTTTTAAGGCCTACAACAGCATAGCGGCCATTCCTTTACCAAAAGTCGACAAACTTCCAGAAACCGATCTCTGGCATCTTTATCTTTCAAAGACACCCAAACGTTTGGAAAACAGACTTGATCTAAAGAAATTATCACAAATCTTGTCTATCAGCTACGGTTTAACTTCCAAACGCAGCTATTCAGAGCAAACTGTTTTTTATCGAAGTGTTGCCTCGGCCGGTGCCCTCTACCCTACTGAGATCTATTTTTTCGCCTTTGACATGAAAAATCTTCAACCCGGCCTTTATCACTATGGAATAAGGGATCGATTGTTAACCCCACTACGAAGGGCTAACGACAGCGCCATCTTGGCTGCAATGACTGCCAGTCTCGAAACAAAATCTCCATCTGCCGTATTTATTATTTCAGGAATTTTCTTTAGAAGCGCTTGGAAGTATCGAGACCGTGCTTACCGATATGTCCTCCTGGACGCCGGACACCTTATAGAGAATCTTGAATTGGCCCTGAAAGCAACCGGTCTCCCCTGTACCATTGATTATGATTTTGATGATGAACATATGGGACGCTTGATCGGATTAGATGATCAAAAGGAAATCAGTCTGGCATCTGTTCATGTAGGGGGTAAATCATCGATTACCCAAAAGAAGCTGACAAAATTGTCCCCTCTTTCACCTGCAATCATCGAGGCATCCTCGGTTTCACCGGTTGAGACACTCTATGAAAGTATCATTGATATCCATCGGGCGGGTATAAATTTACCTCAAAAATATGTGAAGGATCCTGATATTTCTTCTAAATTAGGTCTTAATCCTCTTAAATGGATACCCATTTCTCAAAATAAGGCCCCGGACAAAAAACTAACCTTTTCAGAGGCCGTATTTCGCCGTCGATCAAGACGAAACTTCATAAACCAAAAATTAAAACAGAGCAGATTTATTCAGTTGATCGATATCGTATTTGCCGCCCGGACGGAAAATTTTCCGAAGCTGAAAGGATATGCCGGCACTATCGCAATCGGCTTTTTGGCCGGAAATATTGAAGCGTTAGCACCTGGTTTTTACATTACAGATATAGTAAACAAAAGAATAGGTTATGTGGATTTTGAGCCGACTATCAACAAAATGGCAGCCGCCTGCCTCAATCAACAATGGCTTCGCTTTGCTTCAGTTCATTTTCTGTTTATGACAAATTTCAATACGATCGATCGGCTTTGGGGACCGCGTGGATATCGATATGCCATGATGGAAGCTGGCAGGGTTGGCCATACCATCTATTTAGGGGCGACCGCACTGGGGCTTGGATGCTGTGGAATCGGCGCCTTTTATGATAATGAAGCAAAAAATATTCTGGGTTTAAACTCGGAATCGTATCTTCTTTATCTGGCAGCAGTCGGTGAAGTTAAAGGAGTCTCAGGATTATCTTTTTTGCCCTAAAAGCTCGTAGATTTTTAGTCCTTTGAGGATGCCTTTGCTATCTTTAATGGCGACTTCTCTGGCATCAAGGTGCGAGCGAGCAGCTTTTGATGTGTTTTCACTGATCAGAATACCGTTTGGAAAAGATCGGGTAAGTCCCTGCATCCTAAACACAATGTTGACTGGATCACCGATGACTGTGTAATCCATTTTCATATCAAATCCAAAATTCCCGACAACCACCTCGCCGGTATGGATGCTGATTCCAATGTCCATCGAAGCCCCGATCTCTTTAACAAAATAGTCATCGACACGGGGAAGCGCTTTTTGCATTTCAAGCGCCGCAGACATGGCATTATCTGCATCCACAGTGCTCGACACCGGTGCACCGAACAGGGCAAGAAAACCATCTCCCAGGTACTTATCAACAATACCACTGTTCCTGAAAACAATATCACCCATTACGGAAAAGAAACTGTTCAATAGCGAGATTGTTTTTTGAGGACCAATTTTTCGAGTCAGTCCGGTAAATCCCCTGATGTCGATATTCAGCAGGGTCAGCGTCTTCATTTCTTCGATAACAGCCTGTTTGTCATCGGTATTGTGGAGGATTTTATCTAAAATTTCTTTGGGCACAAACTTTTGGAACATGCCCCTGACACTACGCTCATGTTCGGCCAATGAAACCGTTTTCTTATAAAGATGGGCATTTTCAATGGCAATACTCACCGATGACGCTACAGACTGCAACAGGTCTTTATCGTTGGCATTAAAGTCTCCGTCAATTTTGTTGAGCACTTCAATCACACCGATCACTTTTCCCTGTGAAATAATAGGCATGCAAAGGGCAGACCTTGTTGTAAAGCCGGTGGATGCATCGACGTCGGAATGAAATTGGGGCGAGTTTTGAACATCGTTCTCGATGATCACCTCCCCCCGATCGGCTGAATATCCGGCAATTCCCTGGCCCATTTTAATCCGGTAACCCTTCAGGCCCTCAACTTTAATATTAAATGTAGCGGCAAATTCGAGTTCATCTCCCTTAATGAGCATTAAAGAACCGGCTTCTGTATTCATCACGACACGGATCATGTCCATGGTGTAATTCAGGACTTGATTGATATCAAACGTCGATGATGCCAAAGCACTCCCAATCTGGCGTATGGTATCCAATTCCTGATTGCGCTTGGCCATCGACGAAAGAAGTCTGTTTCGTTCGATGGTAAAGGAAAGGACATTTGCCATCCAAGGCATAAGATCAAACACTTCATAAAAGATATCCGGATTTTCTGCACTCAAAGATAATAAACCAAATACGGTCCCTCCCATTTTTAAAGGAGAAAGGATACAGGATCTGCAATTCTGGTCTGCAAAGAGTTCTTTTTCAGCAGCTTCCGCAAGTGCAATCGTATCACTGATCACAAGGGTTGTATCCTGTTTCATCACCTTATCCATTATAGTGTCACCACCGGCATATTGGGTGCCTTTATTCAGGTTAATCGGTTCGGTGGCGAATAGATCAAAAATATTTATATGATCCGGCTTGCCCGTATCTTTGAGCATCACGAGTGCATAATTAAACGGTACGATGTTTTGAAGCTCGGTCAAAATAGCAGTCAGCAATTCTCTATCCTGTATACTTGAGTTTAACACCTTAAAGACCTTCTCAATGGATTTGGGATACTTTTCGAACTGCTTGTTTTCCCGAACAAGGCGAATGTTTTCATAAGTAAATGCTGCATTGCTCAAAAGCGGTGTCAGAATTTCAACATCTTTGAGTTCATATTGTCGGTCGCTCTCCCTTCGCGAGATGGTGAGCACACCTACAATCGCCTGACTGGTCTTTATCGGCATACATATAAACGATTTTGTACCATAATGAGAAAGATTTGTCCTTCCGAACCGGGTATCTTTTTCAATGTCCTTGACCACCAGCGGGGATTTATTAATGACCGCATATTTTGCAATGCTCTTTTCAAAATCGACTTCATCACCGATCTGAATCTGTTCTCCGTGGCCGATGGCCGCCCTTACGATAAACTTCTTAGTATCGGCTTCTTCTAAAATCATGACAGACCCTACATCCGAACCGGTGAGCAATAAAGAACGTTCGAGTGTAATATATAGTATCTCTTTTGGATCAAAGGTCATATAACAGAGCTCTGAAAGCTCTTTAAGCGTTGAAATCTCCGATGCCCTTTTTGCCAACTCGATTGAAGATGTCTTGAACTGATTTTCAATTGTATTAAAAGATTGTATGATATTTTGCAGCTCGCTGGTGTGAGAACGATGTTCTTCGTTCGCAAGCGTTGGAAAACCTTCAAGTGAAATCGTTTTTGACAAATTTCCTATTTCATCAAAGAGTTTTCTGAGCAGGCTGTAGCCAAAATATGAAAAAACGAGGACACCCAGAAGGTATAATAAAGTATATTCGTCATTTAGAATGTCGTATTTGATCCCAAAATACAAAAAACCCAAAATAGGGAAGATAAAAAAAAGACCAAAGATTATTTTGAGCTTGTAATAAAGATTCTGGTTTTTCATAGTTAGTCTATTCAGCATATTATTAGGGCTCATTTTTTGTCCTCTTATTTTTGTCCAAAACGGCCACAAGCAATAAAACGATCGATTCCAAATCCGGGTTTTTTAACAGGTTACCATTCCACCACCATGCAGCGAGCAATCAATACATTCCCCATGATCCTGCCAGATAGTAACGGTGCAGAACAGGATTCAATTCAGTATTTACTTCAATTTTCTCCATGGCTTCTTTATCGATGACGCCCTTTCCAAAATAAGCCATTGAAATCATGGCATCCTTGTTTATATATCGGGTTTTGATGTCTGTAAAATCCTCTTTAAGTATCATCTCTTTTATCTGTTTTTCCTTAATATCGGTTTCTCTAATGCCGATAACCCACCCCCACTCACCCAGTGTCGGGATCTGATTGTGATAAGGTAGGACGGAATATCTCGCTTTTCTTATGGTTTTCATGATGCATAAAAAAGCCTTTTTCGCAAAATAAGGGCTCGTGGCCTGAGTTACCATGACACCTCCCCGGATAAGATGCTTTCGAAGAGTAGTGTAGAACTTTTCCGAGTAGACATGCATTAGGTCAATGGTATCCGGATCAGGTAAATCAATAATAATCACACCATACAAAGATGTGTCTTCATCTATGAATTTAGCTGCATCTGCATTTATGATTTTTACTTTTTGGCTTTGCATTGAGCCGTCGTTTATCGTTAATAAAACCGGATGTTCTTTCGCCAGGGTAGTCATCACCGGATCGATATCCACAAGTGTAACTGATTTAACCTCATCATATTTTAGGACTTCGCGTAAAGCAAGTCCATCTCCACCGCCCAGAATCAGAACATGTGTGATATCCGGAGATAATTTCATGGCAGGATGCACAAGCGGTTCATGATATTTTTCTTCGTCAAATGTTGAAAACTGCTCCTGGCCATTGATATAGAGCCAGTAGTAATTTTTCCATTGGGTCACTACAATCTTCTGGTAAATCGTCTGCTTCGAATAAATAATTTTATCGCGGTATTTACGTTGTTCACTGTATCTTATAATCGGCTTTGCGAACACGCCGAGTAAGACAAGGAAGATCAATACAAAAGAGAATAGACCTGTAAGAAATAGTTTTCTTTCAATCAGATGAAAAAACTGCCACATGAGAAGAGAAGCGACGGTAAAATTGATAGTTCCGAGCAATAACGGCGTATAGGTTAACCCCAGGTACGGGAGTGCAAAAAATGCAAATATTAGTCCCCCAAAAAGCGCACCGAAGTAATCTTTCTCCATGACTGCGGAGATATTGACTCTGAGTTCTTCGTATTTTTCATTTATTCGGATAACAAGAGGGATTTCAAGGCCGATAAGATTTCCAATAAGAAAGGCCTGAACATATATGGCAAAATTCGTATAGTTCGTGTACGCCGCAAGAAGATATGCCGATTGAGCGGATACTGCGCATAGCATGGAGAGGGCCAATTCGGTCAGGATAAAGATATCAAGGAGTCTGAAACGAAAGAATCTGGTGATCCGGCTGCCGACCCCCATTGCAAAAAGCATGAGCGACATAACAATGGTCCATTGAAAAATGGCATTTCCGATCAGGTAGGTCGCTAGGGTGGAGAGGATGAATTCTGCAACAATACCGGCAAACCCGGTAGCGAAAATGGATATTTTAAGAATAATGCCGAGATTGCGAAATCTATACACTCCAATAGATTATCATCGAAGCCGCAATATAGGAAAATGCTTCGATGTAAGCCGCTCCAATATTTGGTTTTTTCTGGCCGACGATTTCATCTGTGAGTTTAACCGTCGGCACAAGAATTTTATCAGTAAGAATTCGGATAAAGGGTAAAATAGCGAGTCCGATAATAGAAATAATGATGAAATCCAAAAAGTTTTCCGACCAGGAATGAAAAACCCCCTCTGCCGCGTGTCCCACAATAATTCCCATGGCAATAAGTACACCGGCAAAACTGATCCCGGCAGCCGCGTTGTCTTTTTCGATCTCCATATGGATATCATAGGGGGTGATCAGATTATACACCCACCCTGCAAGAAACAACATGACCTGTCCCAGACCCCAAAAGGCAATGGCTGTCCAGATGGTCCCATTTTCTCCGGAGACCGCTCCATATATTATAAACCCTGAAGCGATACTAACGGCACATGAAACGATGCCGGTTCCCTGATTTTGATCTCGTATCAGTTCATCACTCACTTTAAATTTATACAGAATGATTTTATCGCAGAGAACCCAGGAGATATTCAAAAGAACAATACTCAATAGCCCATAAAGAACAAGATCGATAAGATCTTCATAAATGCCGCCGCTGGGGCCGACAAGGGTCCCACCGATACTCAATACCAGACCAAAGTAATAGCCGACAATCGCCAGGGCAAGGGCCGGATTATCTCGGTCAACCAATTCGGTGGTCAGATGGTATTCCCGGTGCAACAGATCATTGACGATTTTTCCGATAAAGAAAAGAAAATAAAATACTGCAATCAAAATGATGGCAGTGATGAAATTGTCAATATTCATCGGTCATTTCCCCAAACCACCGGCCCGACTTCGATAGCTTGTTTTGGTTCTGCCGATCTTTCTTTTCACCCTGTCTGAAAATGAAGCCTTTCTCATCCGTTCTCTTGCCAGGCGCCGGGAGAAAAAATTTGGCTTGCTCTGCCGCGCAATCGAGCCGGATGTGCCGTACGCTCTATTCCGGCCAAAGTAAGGGACATTTCGAGTCCTGTACCGCTGGTAACTTCGATAATCATTTCTGTATACCGGTCGATACCAGCCGCCGAACAGACTCGTGAAAAGTGCATATTTTCCGTAAAATTCCCAGAACGACCCCCCACGGCTGTCTTCTCTCCATCGGCCATATTTCGAATCCCCAACAAACTGATACCCGGGCGGTGAAACAGACGAGCTTTCCTTTCCGTCATTTTTAGCCAGAAGGCTCATGCCGAGGAAGGTTTCATTTATTTTGTAGTAGTCTTTTGGAACCTCCAGCCAGTCGGTTGAACCGGCCTCTTTCGGCGTTACAACACGGTATTTATGAAAGTAATTCGGGAAAAAGTTTCCCTCTTCTTTCATGTCTTCTAATATAATTGAGAAGGTCGGGACTTTTTGAAGTGCTTTTTTGATTTTGTTGATAGGTAGGTCCCGACTTTTGGGGCCACAGCCTTGAACAAACAAGAGGGCGAAGATCAGCACCGGAAGAAACTTAGGCCATTTTTTAAGGAGGAAAAGACTTTCCATCCATTGAAAACCCTTTCGAAATTCAGAATGATCATGGCGATAGCGCCATACATTTTGAATAAAGATTAACAAACGGATAATAAACTGTCAACCCCTATTTTGTGCTCTGTTTACACCATTCAGCCCGATGATTCATCTGTTTCCGACTTCTAAAAACTATCGAAGACTCTGCAAAACCGGTCATTTATCGATAGCTTGAAGGGGAATATCTGCTTGAGGACGATTCTCTTTTTTGATATGAATAACAATATGCGGACGGTTATCCAAAGAGTTAAAGAGAGTTCAACTCATCTCATTTTGTTTAAAAAGCCTGCGCGAACCTTGTTTATGCTTATATCGATTTTTTCTCTCTTTTTTCCAAAAAGCATCATTGCGGTCAATTTAAGCGGCCTGTCCCCGCTTATCGGAAATCAAGACGCAATCGTCGTCGGAGATCCCAAAGGAACGGTTATCTTTTCAAAAAATGCTCAAAAAAAACTTATTCCGGCTTCTATATTAAAAATATTTACCGCTCTTGTTGCGCTTCACTTTCTTGGGGAAGACCATCGATTCACAACGGATTTCTATATGGATCAGGATTCGAATCTAAAAGTAAAAGGCTACGGTGATCCCTTTTTGCTTTCAGAAACCTTGGATGAAATTTCCGAAATTCTCAGCTCAAAATTTAAATCGATCCGCGACATTATATTAGATGATACTTATTTTAACCCTCCGATCATCATTCCAGGAATCACTTCATCTTTTGAGCCATATGACGCGCCGAATGGCGCTCTTTGTGTAAATTTCAACACGGTTTATTTTAGACAAAAAAACAACACCTATGTCAGCGCAGAACCACAGACGCCGCTTTTGCCGTTTGTTTTACCCAGGATTCGTCAATCTGCCCTTGATAGGGGACGGATTATTCTCTCCGCTAAAAAGAAGGAAGTTACCCGTTACACAGGGAAGCTTCTTCAATATTTTCTTGAAAAAAATAAAGTTAAATCGAGCGGAAAGATAAAAATAGGAAGCGTATCAAAAGAAAAAGACGTCCTCATTTTCAAATATGTCTCCAGATATACACTCAAGCAGATCGTCGCTGAACTCCTTAAGTATTCGAACAATTTTATCGCGAATCAAATCCTGATTGCAACGGGTGCAAAATTGAATCCACCCGGCGGAAACTTAGAAAAAGGGGTTCAGGCCGGATATTTTTTCGCAAAAAATATATTAAAAATAGATGGCTTTTCGTTTGTAGAAGGATCCGGAATTTCAAGAAAAAACAAAATTTCAGCGGCCAATATGCATAAAATCCTCAAAAAATTCATCTCATATCGATCCCTTATGCGGCATTCGGACAGAGAACTTTATAAAACCGGATCACTTAAGGGTATTCATACCCGTGTAGGCTATATTCAAAGTCGTGGGGAAGGGTTGTATTCGTTTGTGGTGATGATCAATACGCCGGGTAAAACAACCGCCAGCATCATGGCCAGGCTCCTTGCCGCTTTAGATTAGTCTGTAGGGTCTTCGCTGTCGGTTATGCTAGCATACGCGCTGTGATTGTGAATCGATTCAAAGTTTTCCGCGCTCACCGAAAACCATGTGATATTGTCGTCCGCTTTGAGCTTTTTTGCTATATCTCGGACAATATCCTCAACAAACTTCGGATTTGCAAATCCCTTTTCGGTCACACATTTTTCGTCAACCCGTTTGAGAACAGAATAAACATCGCACGAGGATGCCCCTTCAACCAGTTCGATCATGTCCTCCAGCCATATAAACTTCCTAAAACGAGTCCTGAGTTTAACCTCACCGCGTTGATTATGGGCGCCTGCATCGCTGATTTCTTTTGAACACGGGCAGACAGATGAAACGGGTACGACGACTTCCGAAATCAAATCGATTTTTCCGTTCGAATCGCTTGATCCGGTGATACTGCAAGTATAATCCATCAAACCGGGGGAGTTGCTGATCGGCGCATTTTTTTCAATAAAATAGGGAAAAGTCATTTCAATGTGGGCAGAAGCCGCATTTAGATGCTTTTTCATCTTTTCAAGTGTCATTGAAAAGGTATCCAGGGAGACTTCCGGTCGAAGTATATGAAGAATTTCAACAAACCGGCTCATGTGGGTGCCCCTGTTTTTATGGGGCAGATCGACATACATGTTTATGTGAGCGATGGTCGACTGAAATCCGTCTCTTCGATCCCGAACGGTGATCGGGTAGCGAAGATTTTTAATACCAACTTTGTTAACCGGTATTTTCCGGTAATCCCGCTGGTTCTGAATATCTTTCATGACTTCAAGATACCACCCGATTCCATCGTGATATCATCTTGGATCTGAAGCATTGTCATCTATTTGTTTTTCATCAGTTTTTTTATCTTTCTGTTTGATAAAAACCTTGCCTGCAGCAATTTCGCGAAGGGAAACGACAATATCTTCATTTTTTGAAGAACTCACCAGGTATTCTGAACCTTCCCGGATCTGTCGGACGCGTTTTGCAGCCATATGAACCAACAAAAAACGGTTTGGTACCCGTTTCAAACAGTCTTCTACGGTAATTCGTGCCAAAATAAAACCTCCCCTATTTCTTTTTGTCAGCAAAAAGCCCAAAACCGGGCTTTTTACGAATTCATCTTGATGGACTCGTAAAAAGTCCATATTGCTCTCTAAATGACCAT
>CAZSON010000019.1:0-22727 GCA_964608375.1 uncultured Desulfobacter sp.
ACCCACGCGGTTGAAATTTAACAAAATCCGCTGCAGTCAATTTGAGGGGTATGCTTAACGTTCTTGACACATCACCTCATTTTGGTTAGATATTAAGTTTTTAAACATCATTTCTGATCTCAAAAAAAAATGCTTCAAAAAACCGTTTCAAACAAAAAACAACCAGGGTGGTGGGAAAATGATGGTATGCCGCCTGAGAGAGGGATTGTTGCGATAAAGCGTTCAATACGCGATCTGATGCGGCCTGTTTTTTTAGTCGATTTTGATGGTCAACTTGGGGTAGCGCAGAGAGGCAGCATCACCATCGGTGATTTCCCCTCTGTCGGGCTATCCGGATATCCGCTTCATGCCTATAGCCCACCGCTTCACCCAGAAGATTTAGGTGATCCTGTTTTTAAAAAAACCCATCACCTTCGCTATGCCTATATTATCGGCGCAATGGCCAATGGTATCACCTCAACCCGAATGGTTGAGGAAGCGGGGCGTGCCGGTATGCTCGGTTTTTTTGGCGCCGCCGGTCTTCGCTTAAATGAGATTGAAAACGCAATTTTCAGGTTGCATCAAAGAATGGGTTCCATCCCTTTTGGTTTTAACCTGATTCACAACCTAAATGAACCCGAACTCGAAGCTCAAACGGTTCAACTCTATCTGAGACACAAAATCAGACTGATCAGTGCTTCTGCTTTCATGGATCTTACCCTTCCTCTCGTTCATTTTCGTGTAAAGGGAATCCATCAAGATCCGGAGGGAAACATTATCAGTCCAAATAAGATCATCGCAAAGGTCTCAAGGGTTGAAGTCGCTGAAAAATTTCTTTCCCCTCCCCCTGCAAAACTGCTGGGCCAGCTAGTTGAAAAAAAAATGATCACTCAGGAAGAGGCCGGTTTGGCAAGATCTCTGCCGATGGCCGAAGATTTGACGGCAGAGGCCGATTCCGGCGGCCATACCGACAATCGGCCTGCCATATCATTACTCCCAACCATGCTCGCACTGCACGAGAAACTAAATGAGAAATACGGGTATCAACGCTCGATCTGCATCGGCCTTGGCGGTGGAATTGCCACACCCGAATCTGCAGCTGCCGCATTTTCAATGGGCGCAGCCTATGTGCTGTCTGGATCGATCAATCAGGCCTGTCTGGAAGCCGGTACTTCTGACGCCGTCCGCCGGATGCTTTCCGAAACCCGGCAAGCCGATGTCACCATGGCGCCGGCAGCGGACATGTTTGAAATAGGTTCAAAGGTTCAGGTGTTAAAACGCGGCACCCTGTTTCCGTTTCGCGCATCAAAATTATATGACCTCTATTCAAGATACAACAGGTATGAGGATATTCCTGAAAAAGAAAAAATCGTTTTAGAACGGGACATTTTCAATCTCAGCTTTTCAGATGAGTGGGAACAGACCAAACAGTTTTTTATGTCCAAAGATCCAAAGCAGATCGCCCGTGCTAAAAAAGATGCCCACCATAAGATGGCTCTTGTTTTCAGATCTTATCTCGGCCGCTCATCAAAATGGGCGAATTCAGGTAATCCGGAAAGAAAATTTGACTATCAAATCTGGTGTGGCCCATCCATGGGTGCCTTTAATGCATGGGCGAATGGATCTTTCCTCGCAAAACCGGAAAACCGAAAAGTGGTTGCCATTGCAATGAATCTCCTTTTTGGTGCAGCAGTTTTAACACGTGTTAGCTGGCTTCGGAATCAAAATGTAGAATTACCCAAGAGCGTCGGGCATGTTGCACCAACGCCGCTCTCGGAAATATATCAACTGCTGAATGAAAAAGAATAAAAATAAATTGAACATTGCCATCATTGGAATGGGGTGTCTTTTCCCAAAAGGGCCGGGTTTGAAGGAATACTGGCGTTTACTTTTTCATGGAGAAGACGGGATTAGCGAAATTCCCGAAACACACTGGCGGATAGACGATTATTTTGATGAAGATCAAAGAAAGCCGGACCATGTCTATTGCAAACGAGGTGGCTTTCTATCACCGGTATCGTTTGATCCGGCTGAATTCGGAATCCCTCCCTCTTCTCTGGAAGCGACGGATACATCTCAACTTCTCGGGCTGGTCGTCGCCGAGATGGCCCTGGAAGATGCAGGGTATGGAAAACACCGTGATTTTAACCGCAACCGCACAAGCGTTATTCTCGGTGTAACCGGAACCCAGGAGCTTGTTATCCCGCTCAGCAGTCGACTGGGGCATCCGATTTGGCGCAGGGCTCTCCAGGAAGAATCGATCGCTCCTCAACAGATCGATAAGGTGATAAAAAAGATATCTGAATCCTATACTCCCTGGCAGGAAAATTCATTTCCGGGCCTCTTAGGCAATGTCGTTTCCGGAAGAATATCCAACCGTCTTGACCTGGGCGGGACCAACTGTACGGTTGATGCCGCCTGTGCCAGTTCGATGAGCGCCATACATCTGGCGACCATGGAACTTTCGTCCGGCCGAAACGATATGGTCATTACCGGCGGCGTTGACACCTTGAACGATATATTCATGTACATGTGTTTTTCTAAAACCCATATCCTTTCCCCCACCGGTGATGTCAGGCCGTTCTCGAAGGATGCTGACGGCACCTTGCTAGGCGAAGGCATCGGCATGTTGATTCTAAAACGGCTTGAAGACGCGGAGAAAGAAGGGGATCGCATCTATGCGGTGATTAAATCGATCGGCACTTCCAGCGATGGAAAATCCCAGAGTATTTATGCCCCCAATCCTGAAGGCCAGGAAAAAGCGATCCGCAATGCATATCAAATGGCAGCATTCGATCCATCGACCGTCGACCTCTTAGAAGCCCACGGCACAGGCACTCGGATAGGAGATTTTGTTGAGTTTCAAGCGTTAAACAATGTGTTCAGCCAATCTTCTGCAAACAAAAACACTCATGCCTTGGGCTCCGTGAAATCGATGATCGGGCATACCAAGGCGGCTGCCGGCGCCGCTGGAATGATTAAAACCATCCTCTCTCTTTACAACAAAGTGCTGCTGCCTACGCTGAAAGCGGAAAATCCCAATCCCAACCTTAAAATTGATGCATCACCATTTTATCTCAACACCGAGAAGCGACCGTGGTTTTCGAAAAACAAGCACCCCCGCCGGTCCGGGGTCAGCGCATTCGGATTCGGGGGAAGCAATTTCCATGTGGTTCTGGAAGAATATCAAAAAAAGAAAGAAATCACTTTCTGGGACGGTTCTGTTGATATCGTAGCACTATCTGCCCCAACCCTCTACAATCTCGCAAAAAATGTCGCAAACTTTAAAAGGGATGTAGAAAAAGAGTCTTCAGATAAACAATTTGCTATCAGGGCATATAAGAGCCGGCGAAATTTCTCACCAAAGGATCAATACCGGCTCCTGCTGACCATCGACCGTGAAACTCAAAAATCAACACTTTTTTCTAATGCCTTGAAAATCGTTGAATCCCGGCAAACCGATGACAAATCCAACAACACAAATATATTCTACTCCGACAATCAAACCCCGGGTAAAATTGGGTTTTTGTTTCCTGGCCAGGGTTCTCAATATATCCGAATGGGCCGTGATCTGGTCTGTACCTTTGCAGATGCTTTCGGGGTCCTGGAGGAGGTAAATAAAAGATTTCATCAATCATCTCTTTTGAGCGATCTGATCTACCCGCCTCCCGCCCGCACAAAGGAGCAGCTCAAAGCTCAGGAACTCGAACTCCAGAGAACCGATATTGCTCAGCCCGCTATCGGCGCCATAAGTCTCTCCATGTTAAAAATACTTCAAAGGTTCGGCGTTAAGCCCGATGTAACCGCCGGGCACAGTTATGGTGAACTTACGGCTCTTCGTGCGGCCGAATGGATAGACGATGATACCTTCTTTCACCTCTCGATTTTAAGGGGCCAACATATGGCCCGTGCATGCGAAAAGGATGGTCAAAGCGCCGGTGGCATGTTAGCGCTGTTTGCGCCCCTTGATCGACTCACCCAGCTGGTCCGGGATGTGCCCAATCTCATCCTGTCAAACCATAATAGCCCCGACCAGGGTGTTTTGTCCGGGCTAATAATCGCAATTAAACAGGCTGAGGCTTGGTGTAAAAAAAGAGGTCTTCAGGCTTTCCGGCTCCCTGTTTCCGGAGCATTTCACAGCAAATGGATGAAGAGCGCTGGAACCTCCTTTCAAAAGACATTAAAAAAGACTAACATTTTCCCGTCCAATATCCCGGTCTTTTCCAACACCACCGGAACGCCCTATCCCCATGACATTGACAGTGCAAAGGATCTGCTTTCTCGTCAGCTTTCATGTCCTGTTGATTTTGTCGGTGAGATTGAAAATCTTTTCGACATGGGGGTCCGTACATTTGTCGAGGTCGGGCCTCGCTCGGTTTTAACTAAACTTGTCAAATCAATATTAAACACACGCACTGTCGAGGCTTTCTCGATCGATCATTCTGAAGGGACACAATCCGGTACGGCTGATTTTGCCCGCACCCTTTGTTGTCTCGCATCACTGGGTCATTTCGTCGACTTGGAAAAATGGGAGGACCCGGTCAATGAAACTGAAGCACCTCTTATGTCGATCCCCATTTCAGGGGTAAACTATAAAAAGAACCAAATAGATGTTAATGCTTATCAGCCAGACGAACCAAAAGAAGAGACATTAGAGTTTGTCCAAAAAAAGAAAAATAGATCCACAGTAACTGAACTGAAACCCTCATCCTTAATTCAAAAAATGATAGCCATGGAAGAAAAAAAGACAAAAAAACCATCAGAAATGATTCCAGACAGCTTAAGGGTCATTCAAGAAGGCCTGAAAGCCATGCAAGTACTTCATCAACAGACCGCTGAAGCCCATAAAAAATTTCTTGAAACTCAAATCGAGGCGAGCAGAACTTTACAGGCAATGATGGAAAAAACCAAACGATTAGCTGAAGCTACCCTCGGGCATAAAATTGAAATCGATTACGTTGATTCAAGCTTTGAAAAAAAGTCAGCGCAGGAAACCAGGCCTGCGAAGGACTCCTTGCATAATCGATCTGTCCCATTTAACGAACACAATGACGTACAAGGTTCGGTATCCGTACCTACTATCAAAAAAAGAATAGAGGTGGATATCGATGAAAATGAACTGGAAGTGATTTTGTTGGGGTTGGTCAGCGAAAAGACCGGGTATCCGGTCGAGATGATCGGTCTTGAAATGGACCTTGAGGCAGACTTGGGTATCGATTCCATCAAACGGGTTGAGATTCTTTCCGCTCTTGAGGAAAAAATCCCGGATCTTCCCATCATATCGCCGGAAATCATCGGCCGCCTCAAAACCCTTAAACAGATTGTCGTATACCTCTCCGGAAAGACGAAAAATAGTGGAACGGTTGAACTCAAAAAAGATCGTCGGGACGGACCGCTTCCTGGATCCAAACCGGTTGATGCCCAATCATTAAGCATCGATCCCGGTGTACTGACAGACAGCATCCTGACGTTGGTCAGCGAAAAGACCGGGTATCCGGTCGAGATGATCGGTCTTGAAATGGACCTTGAGGCAGACTTGGGTATCGATTCCATCAAACGGGTTGAGATTCTTTCCGCTCTTGAGGAAAAAATCCCGGATCTTCCCATCATATCGCCGGAAATCATCGGCCGCCTCAAAACCCTTAAACAGATTGTCAGCCATCTTTCAGATCGCGAAAAAACGGAGTCAAACTGTAATAAAATTAATTCATATTTTGATGATATATCTGATAGTTGTAATAATAAATCTAATAAATCAATTGAATATTTTTCCAGCCATAAATCAGTGGTGAGAAAGGTCGTTTCAATCATTGAAACTCAATCCGATTCAAAAAGACGCCTATCAATTCCGAGCGGTAGAAAAGTTATTATCACAGATGACGGAACCGGGCTTTCAAAAGCGATCGAATCTGAGTTGGCATCATTTGATATCGAGGTTTTTCATGCTTCAATTGATATGTTAAAACGTAAAAAGGATATGCCTAAGGCCTTCGGCCTAATTATCCTTCCGAACAGAGCGTTAATCGAAAGAACCAGATGGAATCGAAATGATGAAATCCAATTAAAAAATGCCTTTCTAGTTACCAAGCGATTCGCGCCGGATCTCGTTGAATCTGCCGGTTTTCTTGCCACCGTCACCCATCTGGACGGTGCGTTCGGCTTCAGGGGAAAGGGCGTGGCCAATCCCTTACAGGGTGGGCTGGCCGGTCTCGCCAAAACCGTCCACGTGGAGTGGGAAAATGTTTTGAGCCGTTCCTTTGACGTCTCACCCGATTGGAAAAATCCCCGGGAGACTTCAAAGGCGATAGTTTCGGAACTTTTAAACGCCGATCGTTTGGGCCCGGTTGAAATCGGTCTTGAACCCCGTTTATCGTCCACCACGAGGTATACGCTAAAACTTAAACCATCCCCCCTTCCACCGAACCATGTGATAAAAACCGATTTGGATGACAACGATGTGGTGATAGTCACCGGAGGTGCCCGGGGGATTACAGCATCGGCGCTTCTTTCTCTCGCATCGTATGCAAAACCGACCCTCATTCTTCTCGGTCGTTCACCCGCCCCGACCCCTGAACCCGATTGGCTGACAGGGCTTAAAGATGAGTCAGAAATGAAAACCGCCATTTTAGAAAAAGAATTCAGCGGTTATAAAGGCTCGCCCCGAAAGTTAGAAGAAAGATTGAAACGATTTATGACCAATCGTGAAATTTCCAATACCATGAACCGGTTGATGGAAAAAAACATCATCGTTCGATATTATTCCGTAGATATTCGCAACATCTCCGCGGTTCGTTCCGTTCTGGATGAAATTCGATCTATTGATGGCCCGATAAAGGGCATCATACACGGCGCAGGGGTAGTAGAAGACCGTTTGATAACCGATAAAACCGCAAAGCAATTTGAAAACGTATTTGACACCAAGGTAAAAGGGATCAGGGGGCTTTTACAGGCTACCGAACAGGATCATCTGAAGTATCTCATTTTTTTTTCATCGATTGTTGCACGAATAGGAAACAAAGGGCAGGTGGATTATGCCATGGCAAATGAAGTGTTGAATAAAGTGGCCTGGCAGGAATCTTTGCTGCGCCCGAAATGCAGCGTCGTCTCAATTAACTGGGGTCCATGGGACGGGGGGATGGTGACGTCTGATTTAAAACGAGAGTTTGCCCGAAAAAAAATAGGGGTGATCCCGGTTGAAACCGGAGCCGAATGTATGCTCCACGAGATGGCTAAAGATGAAAAGAACCATGCAGAGGTCGTAGTGGACGTTCCTATTTCTTCCGAAGAAACAATCGATAAAAACAAAAAAGAAGCCTTTTCCCTCTCCTTTAAACATGAAATCGATATTGATCGTTATCCGATCCTATCATCCCACATTATAGGTGGTAAACCGGTAGTGCCCTTTGCCCTGATAACTGAATGGATCGGACATGGTGCACTCCATGAAAATCCGGGGCTTTTCCTTTTTGGAATTGATAACATGCAGCTTTTCAACGGGATTAGGCTTGAGCATAAAAAAATGATGATTCGCTTACTATCTGGAAAGGCCCGAAAAAAGGGCTCTGCCTTCGAGGTCGATGTTGAGTTGAGGGATGGTCTAAAAGATAAGATAGAAGTGATTCATACCAGCGCAAAAGCCATTTTGATCGAGGCCTTCCCAAAGCCGCCTCTGTTCAACAACTCATTGAAGCAACATGCAAGATCATACCCTAAAAATATCGATGAAGTCTACGAGACCATCCTTTTTCACGGTGATGAACTCCGGGGCATTAAAAGGATCATCAGTTGCACTCCCCAGGGGATAGTGGCCGATCTCACTTCAGCACCTCCACCCAGAAAATGGATTTCAGATCCGTTGCGAAGCAAATGGATTGGTGATCCACTTATCCTCGATTCCGCTTTTCAAATGGCAACCATTTGGTGCTTTGAAGAGATCGGCCTGGTATCGCTTCCAACCTATAGTGCCTCCTATCGCCAATATCGGAAGCACTTCCCGAAGACTGGAATTACCGCAATATGCGAAATCAAACAGACCACCAACCATAAGATAGTTGGAGATTTCACCTTTCTGGATTCAGAGGATGTCGTTGTTGCCCGTCTTACCGGATATGAAGCGGTGATGTACCCCTCCCTATCCAAAGCGTTTCAATCCAAAAGCACCACCCCTTCTTTACGCTGATGCAGCTTTCATCCAGGATTTTAGAAGAATATTTTGATCTTTTCAACTACATAAGCCAGTTGATTTTCTGTAAGCTCCGGGTAGATCGGAAGGGCCAATGAATGGGATGCGGCATGTTCCGCAATCGGAAACGCGCCGTTTGGGTAGTTCAGATATGAAAAGCATTCCTGCAGATGAAGGGGGAGAGGATAGTAAACCTCGCTCCCGATTTCTTCAGAGAGGAGAAACTGGCGAAGCAGGTCTCTTTTTTCCGCTACCCGTATAACAAACTGATTGTATATGTGACGGTTTTCCTTCTCAATCGGTAGTTGTATCTGCCCTTCAAGCCCGGCTTTCTTAAAAAGTTGCTTATATGTTTTAGCGTTTTTCTGCCGCATTTTTGTCCAGCCGTCAAGGTATTTTAGCTTGACCGACACAATGGCTGCCTGAAGCGCGTCCAACCTGAAATTCCCGCCTATAACACGATGATAATACTTTGGAGCAGCCCCGTGAACCCGGAGAATGCGAAGTTTTTCATCGAGCGCTTTTGAATTTGTGGTCACCGCCCCACCATCTCCAAATGCACCCAGATTTTTCGATGGGAAAAAAGAAAAACATCCATAATCACCCATTGAACCGGCACGTCTTCCACCATACTCAGCACCGATTGCCTGGGCAGCGTCCTCAATCACCACAAGATCGTAATCCTCGGCTATCTTGAGAATCGGATCCATATCGGCACATTGACCATAGAGGTGAACGGGAATTATCGCCCTGATTCTTTCACGTTCCGTTTGATCCATTGCTGTTAAAGTCTGAACCAGATGTTCCGGCGACAAATTGAACGTATCTGGATCAATGTCCACAAAAATCGGTCTGGCGCCAAGGCGGGTGATGGCGCCTGCTGTCGAAAAAAATGTATACGGTGTTGTGATGACGCCGTCTTTAGGGCCGATTCCAGCCGCCATCAGTGAGATCAGGATCGCATCGGTTCCGGAAGAAACACCAACTGCATATTTTGAAGTACAATAGCTACTGATCTCTTCCTCCAGAGTTTCAACCGATGGCCCCAAAATAAAATATTGCTTCTCAAAAAGCTCCTCGGTAACTTTCATAATCTCTTTTTTGATCAGCTTATACTGCTGTCTTAGATCGAGCAAAGGTACTTTCATTTTCACTACCCTATCGGTTAAGATTCTTTATTTCCGGCCTCGATTTCCACTTGAATCATGCAAAAGGATTCATCTCCTACAGTTTCTATATGGTGCAAGGCAGAACCGGAGATTGATGTTGAGTCTCCTTTTACAAAAACCCGGGTTTGGTCTCCATCTCTTATTTTTGCTTTACCGCTGAGTACAATAAAACTTTTTATTGCACCCGGATAGACTTCAATCTGACAAATCGACCCTGGATTGATGGTTATTCGTGATATTTTTAGACCTTCGCTTTGCTCCAACATGGTTTGATGACCCCAGGAGCAAAAGGTTGTTTGGTGTTTTCTATATTCCTTCCTACCAATTTTTTTCAGCTCCTGAGCAATTGACTTGACATTTCGACTGTTATCGAGATCGGAGACAAATACAGCATCCGGAGTTTCAACGACAACCGTGTTCTTCATCTTATTGGTTGCGACCAATCGATCGTGACTCAAGATAAAACTATTTTCGGTATCTTTTGTGATCACGTCGCCCATAATCACATTCATGTTTTTATCCTTTGGTAAAAAGTCATAAAGTGATTTCCAGGATCCGATATCACTCCACTGAAAATCCGAGGGAAGCACTACTCCTTTTTTTGTTTTTTCCATGATCGCATAATCGATGGAAATATTCGGTAACCGTTCATATGCTTTTTTGTTCAAAATACCTTTTGGCCTAAGCATTCTCTCCATTGTCATCAGAAGTTGCGGCTGATGATGTTTAAACTCTTCTACAATGACAGATACGCTGAAAGCAAATATACCTGAATTCCAAAAAAAATTCCCGGCTTTAATATACTTTTTGGCGGTTTCCCTATTCGGTTTTTCTACAAATTTTTTAATCGACAGGGCCCCGTCCGATATTTCTTTATCTCCTTCAATGTAACCGTACCCGGTCTCGGGATAATCCGGTTGTACGCCAAAGCTAACCACATATCCTTTTGCTGCCAGTTTGATAGCGGATTCAATACGATGGTGAAAGGCATTGATGTTTTCGATTACATGGTCCGCAGGGAAAACACACAATATGGCCCCCTCTTCTTCCTGCTGTATATTCAGCGCCGCAAGCAGGACAGCAGGCGCCGTATTCCGGCCACACGGTTCACAAATTAATTTTCCTTCCGGTTCAATTCCCAACTCTTCGATTTGGTGTACAATTTCATGGAAATGCGTCTCCTGACAGACGATTCGAGTCTTTTCGGTATCGATTGCCGGCTCCAATCTTTTTATGGTTGCTTGAATCAATGTATTTTTTCCCGTAAAACGAACGAGTTGTTTGGGATGAAGATCCCTTGATACCGGCCACAGTCGTGTTCCCGTACCACCGGCTAACAAAACAGGATAGATAGTTTTCTTATGCCCGGATAGTGTCATTTTTACCGCTTGGATCTCCGCTTTGGGACCTGATTGTTCTGATACGAAATCGAGGAGGCCGTTGATACAGTTCTAACCACATTATAGCCGAAAAATTCATTTACTTTTTTAATCAATGCTGATGTCGGTTTTAATTTCATCGAGTCCGGAAGGAGGATGACTGTTTCTGATTGTTTAGGTATTCGCAAATGAAGATATCCTTTGCACTCCCCTGAATGTTCCTTGAGAATCGCATGCATGCTGACCAAGGTTTTCTTGTCCACACCGGTGAGATCCAGATCAAAATGGACGCTCACCGTTAATTTTTCTTCGGCTTTTTCCAGGGGAATCACATCATCTGCCACTATTTTTATCGAATTTTCATCCTTTTGAAGATGTCCGGGTATGAGGATGAGGTTAGCAACTTCCAGAAGGGATTTGACGCCGGCGTAGAGAGAAGAAAAGGTGATAATTTCAACAACTCCGTACATATCTTCGATGTTAACAAACGCCATCGGTTCCCCTTTTTTGGTTGTAATGGTTTTTACACTTGAAACAGCTCCCCCCACGATAACAGATTCGCCATCTTTCCTTTCCCTTAATGTGTTTGTATTGGCATTAGTAAATTTTTCAAGTATATCTTCATACCGTTTTAAAGGATGGCCGGTCATGTAAAAACCGAGTGATTCTTTTTCAAAAGCCAGAAGCTGCTTTTCATCCCATTCGCTAATATTAGGCATTGCAGGAAAGGATGTTATCTCGGGGTCGGCTTCCAAAGCAAACAGTCCCATCTGAGGATCTGATTTTTCCTTTTGAACCCTTTGCCCATATTCTGTAGCATCTTCCAGCGATGCCATCATTTGTGAACGAAATGCGTCGGTTTGGTCAAAGGCGCCACACTTGATTAAACTTTCAATGACCCGTCGGTTAACTTTTTTGAGATCAACACGTTCACAAAAATTAAAAATAGACGTAAATTCCCCTTCTTTTCGCGTCTCTGTTATATTTTCAATTGCACCCTCCCCTACGTTCTTAACAGCACCAAGACCAAATTTGATCTCGGACCCGGTAACCGTAAATTTGTTGTCACTTTCGTTGATATCCGGCGGCTGAACGCATATTTCATGATTTCGGCATTCAAAAATATATTTTTCAATGTGATCTGTTGAATTCACCTCACTTGAAAGAAGTGAGGCCATAAGCTCCAAGGGATAATGGGCTTTGAGGTAGGCTGTCTGATACGCGATCAGTGCATATGCGGCGCTATGGGATTTATTAAATCCATATCCGCCGAATTTTTCCATCAAATCAAATATCTTTTCGGCTTTTAGAGATGGTATCCCTTTTTTCACAGCGCCCTCCATGAAACGCTGTCGGTGTTTGGCCATAATCCTGGGGATTTTTTTTCCCATTGCTTTCCGAAGATCATCCGCCTCTGCCATAGAATAGTTGGCTAAACTGCCTGCAATCTTCATCACCTGTTCCTGGTAGACAATGACCCCGTATGTTTCCTGCAGAATCGACTCCAATTCCGGAACCAGGTATTCGACCTTCTTTCGGCCGTGTTTTCTTTCGACAAAATCATCTACCATCCCACTGTCAAGGGGACCCGGTCGGTATAAGGCGAGCAGTGCAATGATATCATCAAAGCTCTCCGGGAGTAATCGAACAAGTAAATCCTTCATTCCAGCGCTTTCAAGTTGAAAGACACCGATCGTGTCGCCGGATGCAAGAAGGCGATACGTAATGGCATCATTCAAATTGAGATTTGAAAAATCGACCGGCGGGTTCCCCGACTCAGAGATAAGTGAAAGCGTATCGGCGATGACGGTCAGGTTGCGCAGCCCCAAGAAATCAAACTTTACCAACCCGATCTTTTCGACGCATTTCATGTCAAACTGGGTGACCACCTCTCCCTTCTTCCCCTTATAAAGAGGCAGATATTCGATTAAAGGCCTATCAGAAATGACAACACCCGCAGCATGTGTGGATGCATGCCTGGGAAGTCCTTCAAGAACACGACAGATACTTAGCAAATCTGAAATTTCAGGTTTTTGTTCTGCCAGCGCTGACAGCCGGGGTTCCATGTGCAGTGCATTTTCGAGACTGATGTTTAAAACATCAGGAACCATCTTTGCAATCTCATCAACTTCGCGCAACGGGATATTCAATGCCCGTCCCACATCACGAATAACCGCCCGGGTCTTTAATTTCCCGAAGGTAATGATCTGGGCTACGTAATCCCCTCCACCGTATCTGTCTGCTACATATTTAAAGACTTTTTCTCTTCCATTGATACAGAAATCAACATCAATGTCCGGCATGCTTTTACGGTCTGGATTGAGGAATCGCTCAAAAATAAGGCCGTACTTTATCGGATCCAGGTCTGTAATTCCCAGGGCGTAAGCCACCAGACTACCGGTGACAGATCCCCTTCCGGGACCGACCGGAATATTATTCTCTTTGGCATAGCGAATAAAATCGGCCACAATTAAAAAATATCCGGAAAAGCCCATGCTGGTGATGACTGAAATCTCATTTTCAATACGGCCCGTATAGATTTCTTCATCGATATCGGGATCCGTCTCTTTTAGCCGTTTCAAAACCTGATCGAATCCTTCTTTCGCTTTTCGAACAAATATATCTTCTTCAGTGCCACCTTGTGCGTTTTCATATTTTGGGAAATGGTAGCTGTTAAAATCAAATTCCACATTGCATCGCTTTGCAATATCGGCAGACCGCTCAA
This sequence comes from uncultured Desulfobacter sp., assembly GCA_964608375.1. Lineage (GTDB taxonomy): Bacteria > Desulfobacterota > Desulfobacteria > Desulfobacterales > UBA2156 > UBA2156. The sequence goes on from CAZSON010000019.1 coordinate 13,435, forward strand.
GGACGTCCGGCCGGTTTCCAAATGAAGCATACATCTCTTCTTTTGTTTTAAAATAGAGTTGATCGGTTCTGAACTTTAGCCTTCCTGCTTCATTAATGGTCTTTCCGGTCTGGATACACAGGAGTACATCGTGGGCATGCACATCCTCTTTGTCGAGGTAATGGCAATCATTTGTTGCAACAATGGGGATTGATAGCCGTTGACTCATATCCAAAAGTGCCCGGTTGACCTCTTCCTGTTCCAAAATGCCGTTATTTTGGATTTCAAGGAAGAATTGCTCCTCACCCAAAATAGACCGATATATCTCCGCTGCTTCATCCGCTTTTTGTGCCATCCCCTTTCTAAACCATTTGGAAATCTCACCCTGAAGACAGGATGAAAGGCCGATCAGCCCATTGCTGTGTGCTTTCAGGATCTCTTTATCAATGCGAGGTTTGTAATAAAATCCTTGAAGATGGGAAACCGAACATAGTTTACACAGGTTTCGGTATCCCTCCTGGTTTTCCGCAAGAAGGATCAGATGGGATAGGCCTTTGTGATCCAGAGAGGTTCGGTCGTTGAGCGTTCGAGGCGCCACATAGCATTCACAACCGATGACCGGCTTTATTCCGCTGTCTCTCGCTTTCTCATAAAATTCGAGCGTTCCGAACATCGTTCCATGGTCGGTAATTGCAACCGAATCCATCCCCAAATCAAGGCATCTCTTCATCAGTGCATCGATTCGGATGGCACCGTCTAACAGACTGTACTGGGTATGCACATGAAGATGGACAAAAGGAGACGTCTTATCCATTACAGCTATATCATCCTTTCATTTATTCGAGCCGATAATTCGGGGCTTCTTTTGTGATGATCACATCGTGGACATGGCTCTCTCGTAATCCGGCCGGGCTAATTTTAACGAAACGGGCCTTTTCCCTAAGGTCTTCCAGGGTTCGGCACCCAATATACCCCATACCGGCTTTGAGGCCGCCCAAGAGTTGATAAATGTTTTCTGAAAGAACACCCCTATAGGGAACACGCCCAACGATCCCTTCAGGAACCAGTTTTTCACCTTCTCCTGTTTCATCCTGATAGTACCGATCTCTGCTCCCTTTTTTCATCGCTTCGATCGATCCCATCCCTCGATAAACTTTATAACTACGACCCTGATAAAGAATCAGTTCACCTGGACTTTCTTCTGTCCCGGCGAAGAGTGAGCCGATCATTACACAGTGGGCGCCAGCTGCAATCGCTTTTGTAACGTCTCCTGAATATTTGATTCCACCGTCAGCAATTAGCGGCACCCCTGTTTTGCTCGATCCAGACCGACAATTCATAATGGCGGTGATCTGAGGGATTCCTACGCCTGCGACCATTCGTGTTGTACAGATCGATCCCGGGCCGATCCCTATTTTTATCCCGTCCGCGCCTGCATTGATCAGATCTTCAGCCCCTTTTGACGTTCCGACATTGCCGGCGATAAGGTCAATCTCCTTGAATGTCCCTTTTAACACTTTGACCGCATCGATTACGTTTTTGGAATGACCATGGGATGTATCGATTAAAATTACATCTGCACCTGCCTTTAAGAGAGCCTCTGTGCGCTCTTCCATATCGGAAGCGACACCAACGGCGGCCCCCACCCTGAGTCTCCCCATCACATCTTTACAGGCATTTGGATACTTTTTTAATTTTTCAATGTCTTTTTTTGTTATCATACCGACCAGCTCCCCTTTTTTGTCAACAACCGGGAGTTTTTCAATTCTGTGCTTATGCAACAGTTTTTTCGATTCTTCCAGGGTAATCCCCTCTGAAACAGTGATCAGGTTTTCCTTGGTCATTACCTCTGAAACCCTCTTTTGAAGATCGGTTTCAAACCTAAGATCCCGATTTGTAACAATACCGATCAGTTTTCCGTCCTTTAACACCGGCACCCCTGAGATACGGAACTTCTCCATCACCTCTATGACTTCATGTGCCCGTTGATTCGGATGAATTGTAACCGGATCGATAATCATGCCACTTTCAGACTTCTTTACCTTGTTCACTTCCTTGACCTGGCTTTTAATACTCATATTGCGGTGGATAAAACCAACACCACCTTCACGTGCCATGCTGATGGAAACACGTGCTTCGGTCACGGTATCCATCGCAGCGCTCACAATAGGAATGTTGAGCGTCAGATTTCTAGTTAAACGTGTGCTGATATTCACATCATTTGGCAAAACATCTGAGTAGTTCGGTATCAACAGAACATCATCAAAAGAAAAGGCATCTTCCGGTGGTATCTTCATTTTAAATCTCCTCCAAAACGGTTAGATCAAATCTGTTTTATAAAGGTTAATCTGGGTGCCGGTTCACAAAAAAGGTGTCGAAAACCAAATAGCAAAAGGGTATGTCATTGGCAATATTTTATTTGTGAACTTGACAACGGTCCTAAATCCATAATAAAAAACATAGAAGCTTTTTGCTTCATCTTTTTTAGATCGATCGGCTCTGTATGTACCGATTATGCTTATTGAAATAAATCCCAAAAATCCTCAGGAACGCCAAATCAGAAGATCGGTCGAAATTCTCCGAAACGGGGGGACCATCGCCTATCCGACAGATACGTTTTATGGTATCGGATGCGATATTTTGAACAAAAAAGCAATCCAGAAAATATACCAGCTAAAACAGCGAAATAAGAGCAAGCCCTTTAGCTTCATCTGTTCAGACCTTAAAAATATCAGCCATTATGCCAATGTTTCAAACTATGCTTACAAGACCATGAAACGACTCTTGCCCGGCCCCTACACTTTTGTTCTGGAAGGGTCAAGGCTGGTCCCAAAAATCATGCTGACAAAGCGTAAAACAGCCGGCATCCGTGTACCCGATCATATGATTTGTCTTGCCCTCGTGAAAGAGTTGGGGAATCCGATCATTACCACCAGTGCAACAAAGCCGGACGGCACCATTATCAACGAGCCGTCCTTCATACATGATTTTTTCCGCTCCCGCATCGACATCGTAATCAACGGCGGGCCGGTCCCGGGCAAACCGTCAAGCGTAATCTCATTCATTGATGATATGCCGGAAGTAATCCGCAGGGGCATAGGAGATGTGAGTATTTTCGAGTAAACCCTGACCAATAACTTGAGCGAAAAGTTTTAAGAAGTGAAAAATCGGATTAGGGCCTAAAAGAGATACCCACCATAAGAATTGCGATGGATAGCACGATTGAGGAGAGTATTGAGGGATAAATCGATGATGTGCTTTAGAATTGAATACTTTTTTTCGGGCGCATAAACAGCAGAAATTTTCCCCTTAATACCACCGAGGCGACCCGCCCATTCGATTGCATCGTCAAGGTTTCCAAGCCGATCCACTAATCCGAGATCTTTTGCCTCTTCACCTGAAAATATCCTCCCATCGGCAATCGATTGTACCTTTCCAGCGTCCATTTTTCGCCCCTCCGCTATGGCCCTGACAAACTGCATATGGATTCTTTGCACTAAATTCTGAAGAATTTTCTCTTCATCTTCGGTCATCTGTCGAATCGGTGATCCCGTATCTTTGTATTTCCCGCTTTTGACAACAGTCGGAAGCAGTCCGATTTTTTTGATCAATTCCTCAAAATTGGCAAATTCCATAATCACACCGATACTTCCGGTAATCGTACCCGGGTTGGCAACAATTCCGTTTGTCCCCGCGGCAACATAGTATCCGCCGGAAGCGGCAATCGTACCCATTGAGGTGATGATTTTTTTTTGGCTTATGGTTTTTCTAACCTCTCTGAAAATCTCCTGCGAGGGTCCGACCCCTCCGCCTGGGCTATCGATCCGCAGAACAATCGACTTGATGGCGTCGTCGTCACGAAACTGTTTTAATTGTGCAATAATTTCTTTGGAATCGGTAATCACACCTTCGATTTCCAGGATCCCGACTTTATCTCCAAAATCAAAATCGGCATTCGAGGAGCCGATGGTAAAAAGGAGGGATGTTCCAATAATGACAACTGCAAGGATGGATGAAAAAATTAAAATGAAAAAAAGAAATGGGTGTCTTCGTGAAAACATGGCATCCGTTTACACCTACTTGCCATTTAATTTTTCTTGAAGGTTATTTCGCAAGATTTCTCCAAAAGTTGAGTTGGTTGGGCCGATATTGTTGACATATTCGCTGAGAAGGTTTTGTTCATTGTCCATTTCAAGTCGTTTGATTGAAAGGCCGATCCGTCTTTCCTCGCTATTGATATGCATCACTTTGGCGGTAATGACATCTCCAACGTTAAATTTTCCAACAGGTGTCTTTATCTTCTCCTTGCTAATTTCCGATACATGGACAAGGCCCTCTATCCCTTCTTCAAGCTCAATAAAAACCCCAAAATCGGTTAAGTTAGTCACTGTACCTGTAAACTCCTTCCCGATTTCGTAACGTTCCCCTATGCTTTTCCAAGGGTCTTCCTGCAACTGTTTAATTCCAAGCGAAAACCGTTCGTTTCCTTTTTCTATATCTAGAACTATCGCTTGAATCATATCCCCTTTTTTGAAAAGTTCTGACGGGTGTTTAATTCTTTTAGTCCATGAAATGTCCGAAATATGGACCAGGCCATCGATCCCTTCGTCGATGCCGATAAATAGACCAAAATCGGTAATATTCTTAATCTTGCCTTCTATTGTAGTGCCGACCGGATATTTTTCACTGATCAAATCCCACGGGTTTGGAACGATCTGTTTCATACCGAGAGAAATACGTCTGGTTTCCGGTTTGATATCGAGAACCACCGTTTCGATTAATTCACTCACAGAAACAACTTTGGAAGGGTGACGAACTTTTCGTGTCCAGGACATTTCAGATACGTGTATCAATCCCTCAACACCTTCTTCAATCTCTACAAATGCACCATAATCGGTCAGACTAACCACCTTGCCGCTAACCCGGGTACCGACAGGATATTTTTCAGCGGCATCCAACCACGGGTCCGCAACGAGCTGTTTTATGCCGAGTGAAACCCTTTCTCTCTCAATATCAAGATTTAAAACCTTTACCGTGATTTTGTCGCCCACCGAAAAAAGCTCGGCAGGATGTTTTACCCTCCCCCACGAAATATCAGTAATGTGCAGAAGACCGTCCAATCCGCCAAGATCAACAAACACACCGTATTCCGTGATATTCTTAACATTGCCATCGAGTATCTTGCCTTCTTGTATAGAAGATAGCGTTGCGGTCCTTTTCTCTTCGAGCGCCTTCTCAAGCAGGATCCGTCTTGACAGAACAACATTATTTCTTTTTCGGTTATATTTTAATACTTTAAAATCAAACCGTTTTCCGACCATTTCATCAAGGTTACGAATTGGACGTAAATCAGCTTGTGAACCCGGTAAAAAGGCCTGCACCCCAATATCTACAGTAAACCCACCCTTGACACGGTTGACAATTTCACCCTCAACTGTTTCATCTTGATCGTACGTTTTTTTGATATCCTCCCACACCTTGACCTGTTCCGCTTTCTCTTTTGATAGGATGACCCGCTCTTCTTCGTCGTCCCATCTTTCGACCATTACCTCTACAGAATCACCTAGATTGACGTTGATATTATTAGTTTCATCTTTGAACTCATTGATCGCAATTCGTCCCTCGGATTTGTATCCGATATCCACTAGTACGTGTTCCTTGTCCAGTGCTATGATCGAACCGGTAACAATCTCACCTTCTCCAAAACGATTGAAACTTTCTTCGTACATGTCCATCAGGTTTTCCATGTTGTCTTCGGATTGTTCAGCCTTTTCCGAGACTTTTTTCCCCGTTGACAACTCCGTCTCCACCGCCTCATCCGTTTCTGTAGCATCTGTGTCTGATAAATGGTCGTTCGTTGCATCAGATGCATTTTCTGTATTCAGTATTTCGGTTGACTCGTTTTTTTCAGAATTTTCCATTAAAAATTATTCCCCCTTAGCCTGTTTTTCATCACACAAAATCAATTTTTTTTATGAGTATCAAGCCTTTTGTTAAAAAACAATGATTTATTTCATTAAACGAACAAAAATAAAAAACCAATTTGTCAAATAAACTTGTTCACTTGGGACAACATTCGGTCAACCACCCCCATTATCGAAAGTTGCGTTGAATCAATATGTATGGCATCTTCTGCCGGTTTTAAAGGGGCAAGCAATCGGTTACTGTCATTTTCATCCCGGCGTTGCAGCTCCATTTTAACTTCTTCTATGGTCTGACCTGTTCTTCGTTCCAGCTCTCGATGACGTCTTAACGCCCTCACTTTTTGTGAAGCGTTTAAAAAAAACTTCACGTCAGCCTCCGGGAACACAACAGTTCCCATATCGCGACCTTCAAAGACAACCCCTTTTTCTTTCGCCATATCTCTTTGCAAGGTGAGGAGAAATTTACGGACCACAGGTTTTGCGGAAATTGCCGAGGCCAACATTGTAATTTCCGGGTCCCGGATCAGGTCGCTAATGTCAGAGCAATTTAAAAAAAGGCGACGGCCTTTTTCACTATTGGTAAACTTCAGATCAAGATTGTCACACAATACCCTAAGTCCGGCTTCATCATCCCTATTTAACTTGGCCGATCGTGCAGCCACCGCCACCCCTCTGTAAAGCGCACCGGTGTCGACATATTCGTACTCTAGCCGTTCGGCTAGGATTCGACTCACCGTTGTTTTGCCTGCACCTCCTGGACCATCGATCGTAATGACAAGACGTTTTGCCACATGTTTATCCTTTTGGTTTGATTTGAGAGGTGCAATCGAAGATGTCATTTGCTGTTTCGGTTCATATGACCTTTTTCAAAGCTGCTAAAAACCGCATATTTTCTTTATGAAGTCCGACGTTCACTCTGATGTACCCGGGAAATCCATATGATGCCATGGAACGAACAATCACCCCCTCTTTTAACATTAGTTCATAGACCTCATTTGCGCTTCTTTTTACGTCAATTAGAAAAAAATTAGTTTGTGTGGGGAAATATTTGATTTTTGATCTGTTTAGAGAATCATATAGATAATCAAGCTCTTCATGGATCAGGTGAATGGTTTTTTTCAAAAATACCTTATCATCAAGGGCTGAAACGGCAGCAACCTGAGCAAGTGTGTTTGTATTAAACGGTTGTCGGAGTCTGTTGAGAAGCGCTGCTATTTCACCCGGCATGATTCCGTAGCCGATGCGGAGCCCTGCAAGGCCGTAAGCTTTAGAAAAAGTTCGAAGCGTAACCAGTGACTTGCCGGAATTGATGTAATCGATACTGTTTAAACAGTTTTTGTCCCTTGCAAAGTCGATATACGCTTCATCCACGACAACAATGATCTCCTCGGGTACCCTTGATAAAAAGTTTTCAAAATCTCTTCTTGAAACTAAAGTTCCGGTTGGATTGTTAGGATTGTTGATAAAGATCATCTTTGACCCGGCGGTAATTTTTCGTTCTATCCGACTCAGGTCGATCGAAAGCGATTGCAGGGGCACATAAACAGGAGTTGCGCCTACGCTACGGGCAAGGATATCATACATGAGAAAAGTCGGTTTCGGTAAAATCACTTCATCACCGTATTGCAGAAACGTCCTCACCAGCATACTGATGATCTCGTCTGAACCATTTCCCAAAACGATATTCGAGGGCTGCACGTTGTAATATTCAGAAATTTTCTCAATAAGACGGCATCCGCTCCCATCAGGATAGCGGTTAAGCTTTTCTACCGCTGCTAAAATTGCTTTTATGGCCTTTGGGGAAGGTCCCAACGGATTTTCATTGGAAGCGAGTTTTATAGAATTGACTATACCATATTCCTGCTCAAGCTCTTCTATCGGCTTCCCCGGTGAATATCGATCAATCGACCGGATATGATCGGGTATCGAAAGATTCAATTTGGATTTCCGCCTTGGTTTTTCTTCGATGACCATCTGTTCTTTACCAAATTGGGGAACCAAAGATGATCCTCCTTTTTTTACGAAATGCGTGGAATGTTGCTGGACGCGCCTTCCAACGCCATTTCCTTTCCCCTGTCCAGTGCCGCCATATTCAAAGGAATAAATTTTTCCTTGCCTGCAAATTCTTCTTTGACCGTTTTACGAAGTGATTCAAAATCTACAATTTTGCTCCGGGCAACAAAGGCGCCGAGGGCAATGATGTTAGCGACCTTCACGTTCCCTAATTCTCTAGCGAGCTCGGTAACCGGTATAGCGAACTCATCGATATCTTCGCGACCGGCGCCTATCGAGATTAGCGAACTATTGATCAACACAACTCCGGAAGGCTTCACCACAGGTGCAAATTTTTCCAGGGAGGGTCGGTTCATGGCAACCAGATGCATCGGATTACGGATAATAGGCGAAGCGATGGTCTTCTCACTGACCACTACCATACAATAGGCGGTCCCCCCCCTCATTTCCGGACCATAAGATGGGACCCATGCCACCTCCAAACCCTTTCCCATAGCTGTCTCAGCAAGAATTTTGCCGCTAAGCAAAATTCCCTGTCCCCCAAAACCTGCAAACATCACTTCCCTTTGCATCTAACCCTCCTCAACATCGTCCGGGTTCTTAAACTCCCCAAGTTTGTAATAGGGAAGCATGGTTTCCTCAGCCCATTTTATCGACTCCACAGGGTTGAGCCCCCAATTCGTCGGGCAATTGCTTACCAATTCGACAAAACTGAAACATTTACCCTGCATCTGATACTCAAAAGCTTTTTTGATCGCCTTTTTTGCTCTTACGATGTATTTCGGCTTTAACACCGCTTGTCTTGATATGTATGCAGGTGTTTCAAGGCTGGAAAGCAATTCAGCCACTTTCATCGGCATACCGACCTCCGCGACATTGCGCCCAAGGGGAGTTGTAGACGTACGCTGATTCGGCATGGTTGTCGGCGCCATCTGTCCGCCGGTCATGCCGTAAACCGCATTGTTGACAAAAATAGTCGTAAACTTTTCTCCCCGGTTGGCAGCATGAATAATTTCTGCCATACCGATACTGGCCAGATCACCGTCACCCTGATAGGTAAAGACAATCAGATCCGGTCTAACCCGTTTAATGCCGGTGGCCATAGCCGGCGCACGGCCGTGGGCCGCTTCTTGAAAATCGAAGGTGAAGTAATTATAAGCCAGCACTGCACACCCAACAGGTGCAATTCCAACTGTGCGGCCCTGAACGTCAAGTTCATCAATTGCTTCGGCCACGAGGCGATGAATAACGCCGTGTGTGCACCCAGGACAATAGTGGGTATACTGTTCGGCAAGGGAAATCGGTTTTTGAAAGGTTTTTGCCATAATATCATTATCCCCTTAAATTGAATTTGGTAATAATTAAATCGATGAAAAT
>CAZSON010000020.1:0-21818 GCA_964608375.1 uncultured Desulfobacter sp.
AAAAAGGTGACAGAGATGTCGGGCATCTCCTCCACTCACTATGAAAAAATGATATCTTCGATGCTGGCTGCTCGATATCCACTGATTCTCGGCACCGGCAGCTGTCCGTCCGGGCGAAACAGTCTACAGACCGATATGTCCGTCAACCTGTTGAATTGGATCTTAAATCCCGATTTGACCCTTTTGGATTTTACCAATCGACACCGGGTGGAAATCGCAGCCGGACGAAACGAGCTGCTTGATTTTTTCAATGCACTGCAAAACGACGAAAGCGGACTTTTACTGATCCATAATGTCAATCCGGTCTTTACATTGCCAATGGAGATCCGTATCAGGGAGAGACTGGCATCAGAAGATCTTTATGTCATCAGCTTCAGTAATTTTATGGATGAAACCACCCGGCTGGCGAACCTCATCATTCCGGTACGTCTTCCTTTGGAGACCTGGGATGAATACAGCGGCTGGACATCGATCATTTCCACCCTGCAGCCCGCTATGGGAAAGCTCACCCAGGCACCTCATTTGGGTGATCTTTTATTGGATGCCGCCTTTGAAAAAAACAGACCGGCTAAAGATTTTAAAACCTATCTTATAACGCAGCTGCAATCAAAAGGCCATCTGTCCACCGAAAGCGACTGGGTGCAAACGCTCCGAACGGGGGGCATATTTAAGCCCGCAACGAGGCGCCGGGAGATAAAGCCAACCAAGACACGTCAACTGCGATCGATAGCGCAGTTATCACCACCTTCGACAGATCTCCGCTTCGCCGCAGCCCCTTCAATCCGGTTTTTTGACGGGAGGGGAGCCAACAGATCATGGCTCTGCGAAATCCCGGATCCATTAACGAAGGTGGCCTGGCAAACAGTGGTGATGGTTCACCCGCAGCTTTTAAAGCAAAATAGGCTGACCCAAGGCGATTTCATAGAAATTATATCCAAATGGGGCCGTCTTGAGGCGCCGGTCTATGAAACGGAAAGTATTCATCCAGCATTGCTGTTGATGGGCATCGGACAGGGCCATGAGGCTTACGGCAGGTATGCCAGCGGCATCGGCATGAATCCCTATCTATTGCTTTCTCCCGACTCGGAATCCATTACGGGTGCTCCTGAGTTCTATGCCTCTGTCACCATCCGGAAAACCGGCCGTCGAGTTGCACTAGCCCATACCGATGGTAGCCGGTTTACCCATGGAAGGAAAATCGCCCTTTCAATTGATCTGAAAACGTTACAACAAGAAGAAAGGCGTCCGCCTTCCGCAAAAAACCAGGGTCTTTCTATGGATCAGTTTCCCCTGACCTTGCCGATTGCCGAAGGATACGATCCCAAGCGTGATTTTTATCCACCACATGAGCACAAGGATTATCGTTGGGCGATGGTAGTCGATCTGGATCGATGTATCGGCTGTGCTGCCTGCGCGGCCGCCTGCTACGCTGAAAACAATCTCGGGATCGTCGGCGTCGATCGCTTGATTGAAGGCCGGGAAATGGCCTGGCTCAGCGTTGAACGCTTTCAGGATGCCCGGAGGCCGCAAAAAATCAGTTTTCTGCCGATGTTCTGTCAGCAGTGCGATAATGCACCCTGCGAACCGGTTTGTCCGGTGTTTGCGTCCCATCATTCGAAAGAGGGGTTAAACAACCAAATTTATAACCGCTGTATCGGCACCCGGTTCTGTTCGCAAAACTGCCCATACAAGGTGCGCCGTTTTAACTGGTTTGACTGGGAATGGCCGACTCCCTTGAACCTTCAGCTGAATCCCGATGTGACCGTTCGCAGCAAGGGAGTGATGGAAAAATGTTCCTTTTGCGTCCAGCGGATAAAGACCGCCCACGGTACTGCCAAAGACGAAAACCGCCGGATCAGGGACGGAGAGGTCACCCCGGCCTGCGTACAGACCTGTCCCACCAGCGCCCTTTTCTTTGGGAATTTGAAGGATAAAAAAAGTCGGGTTAGAAAGTTGACCGCCGACCCGCGTGCCTACCAGGTGATGGGGTATTTGAACACCAAACCGGCGGTTATTTATTTAAAAAAAGTTATTCGGCAAGTATAAAGAAGAGTGCCACTGCAAGGTTTTTCAATCAGATGATACCTGAGCTTACAGCCGCTGAAATCGATCAAACCGTTCTCAATACGTTAACGCCGCCCCAAAAGAGCTATTGGGGTATGGTGATTATCCTGTTTCTGGGGGTGCTGGTCGGTGCGGCCTGCTGGGTGTATCAGATCTTTATCGGTATCGGCGCCGGTGGGCAAAACATACCGGTTGCATGGGGCACCTACCTGATCAACTTTGTGTTCTGGGTGGGTATTGCCCATTCCGGTACCTTGATTTCCGCTATTTTGCATCTTTTCCGAGCCGGCTGGCGCAATCCGATCGCCCGCGCGGCCGAAACCATGACCGTCTTTGCGGTATGCATTGCCGGACTATTCCCTTTCATTCATCTGGGGCGTGTCTGGCAGGTTCATTATATGCTGCCATACCCCAATCAGCGACTGCTGTGGCCCAATTTTACCTCACCGCTGGTCTTTGACGTGGTGGCCATCAGTACCTATCTGACGGTCAGCGTGCTTTTCTGGTATACGGGACTGCTGCCGGACCTGGCGGTCGTGCGCGACCGGACAAGCGGCCGGCGACGGAAAATATTTAAGATCCTTTCGCTTGGCTGGACCGGGGCGCATGAACAGTGGCGTCATTACAGCCGCGGATATCTGTTTTTTGCGGCCCTTGCAACCCCGCTGGTGATTTCGGTGCACAGCGTGGTTTCCTGGGACTTTTCGCTGGGGATTACCCCGGGCTGGCACAGCACCATCTTTGCTCCCTATTTTGTCGCCGGCGCCATCCATTCGGGCCTGGCAATGGTATTGACACTGATCATTCCATTGCGCAAGGTTTTCAAATATCATGAGATCATTACTATCGACATACTGGAAAACGTTGCCAAGACCATCGTCTTTACCGGTTTGATTGTGGGCTTTGCCTACCTGACGGAGTATTTTATCGCCTGGTACGGCCGCAATATCGTGGAAATGGAATCGTTTCGCTGGCGCGCCATGGGCGATTATCGAATTGAATTCTACCTCATGGTCGGCTTCAATACCATCGCTCCGCTGTTTTTTCTGTTCAAAAGAATCCGCCGCAAGATCGGCCTGCTTTTCGGTATCTCACTTTTGATCAACATCGGCATGTGGTATGAACGCTTCGTCATTATTGTCGGCAGTGTGGCCCATGGCTTCCCACCCTATGCCTGGGGACTATATGCACCCACCCTCATCGAGTATGGTATTTTCATCGGCAGCTTCTGTCTGTTCTTTTTCCTGTTTCTGTTGTTTATCAAACACCTGCCGTCAATTTCCATGACGGAAATAAAGGAAGGTCTTGCCCAAGGAGCCGATGATGGATCCTGAACGGTATATCATGGGGCTTGTTAAGGATGAAAACCGAGCCGTATCCACGATTTTGGCGCTTGAGAAATCCTCCTATACATTTCATCGTGTTAACAGCCCTTTCCGCAGCCACAAAATCATGGATGCCCTCAAGCTCAAAAAAAGCAAAGTGGGCTGGTTCACCCTGGGCGGCGGAGTGCTTGGATTTTTTACCGGTTTTATCCTCGCCATTTATACATCGGTGCAATGGCACCTGATCGTGGGCGGCAGGCCGATCATTGCTCTTGTCCCCTTTGTCATTGTCGGGTTTGAATTTACCATTCTTTTTGGGGTTTTCGGTAATGTCATCGGGCTGCTTACCCAGATGCGCCTCCCCAGCTTCCGGGGGTTGACGCATTATGACCCGCGGTGTTCCGGAGATTATTTTGGCATCTTGGCCTCATGCAAAAAGGAACAGCAGGAAGAACTGAAATATTTTTTTCGAAAAAATGGAGCGGAAGTCAGGGTATTTGACTGACCGGGATAGGCGCTGTGGACAGATGCCGGTTGGTTTGAATATGCTCTGATTGCTTTAAATATTTCCGGGGACCTCGGAGGAGTGATCGAAATGCCGCCAAATAACCCACAAACAGCCGTTTCCCAAAAAACGCCGGTGATCTGGATTTTTATCGCCATGGTGGGTGTCGGCCTGGCGGCTTTTATCTACGAACTCCTCGGTCCGCATCCGGAAAGGGCCTGGGAGGCATACCTGATCAATTTCCTCCTCTGGTCGGGCATGGCCCAAGGAGCGGTTGTTTTCTCAGCGCTCATGCATATGACCAAAGCCCGCTGGAGCGGTCCGCTTGCCGGACTCTCTGAATCGTTTGCGGCTTTTTTCCCATTCTCTTTTGTCTTGTTTCTGCTGCTGTTCTTCGGAAAAGTCTATCTCTTTCCCTGGCAGTTTGAAGATTTACACGGCAAGGAAATCTGGCTCAATATGACGTTTTTGTTCTGGCGGGATTGTATCGGCTTAATCATCCTCTACATTCTGGGCCTGGCCTACCTTTTCAATGCGCTGCAGCTCAGGTTTGACCCCACGCAGATGCGGGTGGGGATTCGTAAATTTGTCTATACCGTGTGGAAGCGTAACGGCGGCAACACTGAGCGGTTAAAACAGAAAATGACCCTTTGGGGCGGCCTTTACATTCTATCTTTTGCCCTGGTTTTAAGTCTGCTCGGCTATGATCTGGTAATGAGCATGGATCCGCACTGGGTATCCACGCTGTTCGGCGCCTATACTTTTGTCAAGGCCTTTTATGTCGGGCTCGGTGCCTTGATCGTACTGGCAGCAATTTACCATCTGAAAAAGGGGAGCGTGTCGGGCCTTACGGAATCCCATTTTCATGATATCGGCAAACTGTTTTTTGCATTTTGTCTGCTGTGGGCCGATTTTTTCTACGTTCAGTTGGTGGTCATCTGGTATGGCAATATTCCGGAAGAAACCCATTATGTGATTCAGCGAACCATGCTGCCTCCCTGGCGCACGCTGGCGTGGATGGTCTTTTTCATGGCATTCATACTGCCCTTTGTCGTCCTGCTCAACAAAAAGATAAAATCCAGACCTATCTGGATGTTGCTGCTCAGTACGGTGGTGATTAGCGGAATATGGCTGGAACATTTTCTGCTGGTTGGCCCCGCCCTTTATCCGCATGTGACGGCCTTACCCCTGAGTTTCTCAGATGGGTTGATTTCACTGGGATTTTTAGGGCAGATGGCTATTGCCTTGTCCTATTTTTTACAGCGGTTTCCCGAGCTGGTTGAGGCAAAAAAAGGGGAGATCGGCTGATGGAAAATGCCGCTCCGCAGAAAAATCAATTCGATATGACCGGCGAAAACATGAAACTTGTTTTGCTGGTTACAATATGCCTGTTGCTGGTCATCGGATTTCTCTATTATTTTTTTTACCAGCCTGCGGCCGGTATCGGGCCCGAACAACCGATCCCTTTCAGTCACAGGGTGCACGCCGGTATAAAAAACATTCAGTGCAGATTCTGTCATTCATATGTAGACCGCTCCAGCTTTCCGGGGATCCCCCCGGCAGGAAAATGCCTGTTTTGCCATCGGTATATTATTGCCCGGCACCCACAAATTTTAAAGATACATCGCTATTTCAATACACAAACACCGATTCCCTGGCGTAAAGTGAACTACCTGCCCGAACATGTGTTTTTTAACCATCAGCGGCATATCAAAAAAGAAATAACATGCCAAAACTGTCATGGGGCTGTGCAGGCCATGGACCGCTTAAAGGGGGTTGATTTTAAGATGGGATTTTGTCTTAAATGCCACAAGAAAAAGCAGGCCAACCTGGATTGTTGGCTGGCCTGTCACAATTAAAGAGCACGCGCGAGGCCTGGCGCCCGGGGGTTAAATAGCTCCAGGCGTTTTGCCCGATGCTTTACGCAGTGCAAGATAAAAAGGGAAAAAAGTTGGAACACGTCCAGAAATCATTGCAATCTAAATATTACACCGCCAAGGCTTTTTGTATCACATCGGCTTTCTGGATGGTGATCGGCACCTTTGCCGGGTTGGTCGGTGCCATCGAGCTTATAGCACCGGATCTTTTGAAAAATATCGGATGGCTGGTCTTCGGCCGGATACGACCGATTCATGTCAACATCGTCCTCTTTGGTTTTGTTACCCCGGGTCTTCTCGCCGCTGCATTTTATTACGTCCCACGCCTCCTTCGGACAGAACTTTTTAGTGAAAAGCTGGGCGTTTTTACGGTTATCGCCTGGAATGCCGCTCTGGTCGGCGCGGTTATAAGCCTTTCACAGGGTAAAACGCAGGGCCGGGAGTATGCCGAGCTTATCTGGCCGCTCGATCTGATGATTGTTTTCGTCTTTGGTCTGGTCTTTCTGAATCTGGTTTTGACCGTTGCGAGGCGGCGGGAGCCGATCCTTTATGTTTCCATCTGGTATGCCCTGGCGGCGGTGGTGTTGACCGCTGTCACTTACGCGCTGGGCAATGTTATTTGGCGCCCTGATACCGGCGCCCTGGCGGGTATTCCGGACGCTATTATTTTATGGTTTTACGGCCATAATGTTTTTGGACTGCTGTTGACCCCGCTGGCGGCCGGGGTTACCTATTACGTCATTCCACGTGTTATCCGGGCTCCCTTATACAGTCACACCCTTTCGCTTTTGGGTTTCTGGTCTTTAATCGTCATCTATACCCATATCGGAACCCATCATCTCCTGCAGGTTCCCGTTCCTACGTGGCTTAAGGTCATTGCCATTGTCGACAGCATCGCCATGGTGATTCCGGTGATGGCCTTTTTGATCAATATCTGGTACACAGTCAAGGGAAAACTGGGAGAAATTCACACCGACATCGGCGCAAAATTTGTGTTCACCGGAACCATCATGTATTTTTTTGTTAGCATCCAGGGGTCGATGATGTCGCTGCCCCAGGTACAGCGAGTGACCCATTTCAACAACTGGGTCGTTGGCCATGCACATGTCGGGGTGCTGGGATTTGCGGGCATGGTCGCCCTCGGAGGCCTCTATTATATTTTGCCGAAAATAACCGGAAAGCCGCTATACAGCAGATTTTTAGCCGATTTTCAATACTGGTTGATTCTCATCGGGGTGGTCGGTTTTACGGTCGTGTTGACGATTGCCGGTCTGATTCAGGGCAATGCCTGGCTTAACGGGGAAGTCGTTTACCGGATTCTGCCTGAGCTCCATATGTATTATGTTATCAGAGCCTCACTGGGACTGATGATTTTTACCGCTGCGGTGCTAGGTCTGTATAACATCTTCCGAACGCTGTTTTTCAACTCCGGAGAGATTTCATGAAGATGACTCCGAAAGCGGTGGTTATCGGCAGTTTATTGATTCTGGTGGCGGTTGTTTTTGTCATGGTGGTTATCCCCTATGCCACCCGAAATGAAAGGCCCTCTGAAATTTTTCGAATGCGGAGTTCTCGAGAAACCGCCGGTCGGAAACTGTATATCGCTAACGGATGCGTCTATTGTCACAGTCAATCGATCCGTTCCATCGATTGGGGGCATGGGGCGGAAAGAATTGCACAGGCCGGAGATTACGTCGGAGATCGTCCTATTTTGTTAGGTTCGGCACGAACAGGCCCTGACCTTTCCCAGGAAGGTGGCGAGCATCCCGATGATTGGCAGATTGCCCATTTTGTCAATCCCCGGTATACACGGCCCAATTCCATCATGCCGACCTTTCAGTTTTTGGGTAAGGAAAGTGTCAAAAAACTAACCCGTTATGTCCAAAGTTTAGGCTTAAAGAGTGCCGATCAACGTATGGCTCGCCAAATTCACTGGAAAAAGAAAGCTATCGCGGCTTATGAAGCGGGTCCGGAAGCCAATATCCGATGGCTCAGCGAACAGGTTCCCCAGGGGTGGCGGAATATTCCCAACCCGTATCCTACCAGCGAAGCCGGGCTGGCGAGGGGTCATAAGATCTACCAGGATTTTTGTATCGGCTGCCACGGTCCGATTGGAGACGGCATGGGCCCGGCCCAGCCTTATCTCTATCCACCGCCCCTTAATTTTACGATTTTAAAGGGACGGGAGATTTCAGGCGGCATCCTATATTACCAAATCATGAACGGCATCACCGGGTCGGCTATGCCTTACTTTAAACGGGAACTGGAATCTGAAAAAATATGGGATGTGGGAAATTACATAGCGGTTTATTTTATCAATCAAACCGATGCCAATGCTGAACCGAGGGGAATCGATGCTTCCTATGAACCCTGATGGTGTCATAAAAAGTCCAAATTTTACGAGACTTTCAACGTGAATATGTATTATCCTTATTTTATCACATACATCCTGCTGGGCTTTGGCATCAGTTTGATCGTTTTTTTCTGGGCGTTGAAAAACGGCCAGTTTAAAGATCAACAGAGGGCCAGATATCTCGCGCTGGAAGATGAGGTCGGGCCGGAACAGACCGTCCCTTCGAAGTTGAGCCGCTATGAGGCCACCGCTCTTTTTTTGCTGGTGATCGCAGGCTTGGGGGCCTGTGCCGCTCTATTGTTCTACGCCATTTTCCGCCACGGGTAAAACCCTGCCCGGCATCGTAAGGAGGATAAGGGATGCGTTTTTATCAGTTGCTAAATTTTCAGCATGTCGTTCTTTTTGTATGTTCGACGCTGGTTTTCGTGGTGATTCTGGGTTTAAGTCTGGCTGAGAGTCATTGGCACAGCAAGAACGCCGAAATAAGAAAACAGAGAGTTTATTACCGTTATCCTGACGATATTGAGGACAAAAATGCCCCCTTTCCGCTGATCATGACTTTGATCATCGCAGGGACGGTTTTTTGGGGGTTTTTTTATATCCTGGGAAGCGGTCTTTTGGGAGTAAAAATTTAACATGCAAACCCGATCGCACCCGGAAACCGCCCGGAAGACATGGTGGGTCATTCTTTGTTGTCTTATGATAATTCTTGGACAGGGTCTATTTTCTTTTTATGTCGTCGGTGATAACGGCCAGCCCGGCTGGGATTATCGAACGATCCGAGATGTCCCGGCGCAATCTCCTTACGCGTTTTACGATCTTTTGCCTTATCCTCAGCATGTGAGGGGCAAAAAGGGAGAATAGATGAAGAAAATTTTTCTGATGTTTGTGTTACCGGCAGCGGTCATCGTCGGGGCATACTACGCTTTAATTACTTACGATAATGCTTTCAGATACGGCCGCATGCGGGAGACACCCGCGGTCAAGCCACATGAAAAACCGCTGCCGGTGATGGAAGCCGGTGTTGTACCCTTTTCAGGTGGTGAAATGAATTACCGCGTTCAAAATTCCGTGGATCTGACCTCTCCGCTTGATCTGCATGCTACTGAAACAATTCAACGCGGCAAGTGGGTTTACTCGACCTATTGCGCCCAATGCCATGGAAAAAGCCACGATGGAAACGGCACGGTGGGCCAAAGCTTTGCTCCCCTACCCACAGACCTGAGAGGGAAAAAGGTTCAATCTGAACCTGAAGGCCGCCTCTTCAAACATATCAGCTACGGCGCCCCGAACAGCCGGCAGCCGGCGCTGGCTACAACCGTTGATGTTTTAGACCGGTGGCGGGTGATCGCCTATGTTAAATCCCTTGCCCTCCGGCAGTGATAGCGCTTCACATTTTGCTTCCGATAGGTGCGATCTTTGTGGCCTCCCTTTGCGCCGGGACAATATTACAGCTACTTTTTCCGAAAGGTCATATTCATTTTGCTGTTTGGGATGCCGCCAGATTTTCAGCATCCTGCTCGAATCGAATGATCATGCTGATCCGAATTGCTTCAAGGAAAGCGAACTGTTCAGACAATGCCGTGAAAAGGGCATCTTACCGGGATCGGAAACTGATTTGGAATCCAGGGCGTTTGCCGTTGAACCACAAAACTCATCACCGACCGCAACAGCTCGGCTTGATGGAACGTTTGCCGGATCATCGGAAAACATCTTACAAAGCGTCTATCTTAAGGTTGGCAATATGTGGTGTCCGGCCTGTGCCTGGTTGATAGAGGAAATCCTTAAAAAAACGTCCGGTGTCATCGATGTATCCTGCAATTTTTTTACCGATCGAATCCACATTCATTTCAATCCCATTCAAACTTCACCGGCCCAAATTATCAGGACTATCAGCAAATTAGGATATAATGCAGCTGTTCCCGAAACTTTCCGTGATGACGACCAAGGAAGAAAAGAATTATTGCGGTTTGCGGTATCGGCTGTTTTGACGCTGAATATCATGATGATGTCTTATGCCCTTTACTCTGGGTTTTTCACTGAGCTTGCGCAGAACACGGTTTACAAACTTTCCTTACCCGCATTTATAATGGCCACAATTGTGCTGACATACGGGGGGTTTAATTTTTTCAAGAAGGCCTGGGCCGGGCTGATCCACGGGGCCTTCAGTATGGAAACTCTGATAATCATCGGTTCTTTAAGTGCCTATCTTTACAGCTCCATCAATCTTTTTGCAGGGAGTATTCACCTTTACTATGACACCGCATCCATGCTGATCACACTAGTACTTTTAGGAAAAACCCTGGAGCGCCGGGCGAAAAGTCGCATCATAGAGGGTATGGAGCATTTTTTTGCATTGAAACCGACCAAAGTTAGAATCTGCTCCGATCGGTTTCCTCAGGGTCGCTATGTCGCCATCGAGCGGCTGGGGAAAGGGGATCTATTTTATGTGAAAGACAATGAACACAGTCCCGCAGACGGCAGGATTGTTTCCGGTGGCGGCACGGTCGATGAATCTTCGCTAACCGGTGAGGCCTCTCCGATCCTTAAAAAACCGGGTGATATATTGCAAAGCGGCAGCCGGATCATCAGCGGGACTTTAAAAGTTAGGGCCGATAAAGTAGGGGATGATTCCACCTTGGGGCAGATGGTGGATATTATTCAAAAGGCAATGAAAGCAAAAGCTCCACTTGAGGGCAAAACCGATACGATCTTGCAGTGGTTTGTTCCGGTGGTGATTGCTCTTTCTGCAGGTACCGCATTCATCTGTTTGCGGGCGGGCTTGACAATGGAAGAATCCATGCTGCGGGCCATAACTGTTTTGGTCATTTCCTGCCCCTGTGCCCTGGGGCTTGCCATTCCCCTTGCCCGGGTCGCAGGCATATCGGTTGCAGGAACAAAGGGAATTTTGGTGCGGGATTTTGCCGCTTTCGAACGGGCGGAAAAGATCAATGCCTTTGTTTTTGACAAGACCGGAACCGTTACCAAAGGCCGATGGAATTTGCTTAACATTATTTCGGTCGGCTCAATGACAGCCGATGAAGCGTTGGCCTTGGCAGCCGGTCTAGAAAGGGATATCGACCATTTTATCGCCACGGAGATTCTGATACAGGCGCGCAAGAAAAATATTGAACCTGTCCGGGTTGAAGCGATTAAAGTTGATGCGAAAGGGGTTACAGGTGAAGTCGAAGGTAAAAAAATTAAGATCGGCGCCGCAGATTTCCTATCACAAGAACTTGAAGATACGGATTCATTGAAAAAAAACAGACTTTGGAATGACCAATACAAACACTCTTTGGTATTTTTGGGAGTAGATGGAAAACTATGCGCCGTATTTACATTTGGGGACCGCTTACGTGAAAAGATTTTACCGACGATTCAAAAACTAAAAGAACGGGGATACCGTCTTGTGCTTGTTTCTGGTGACGGTATTCCGATCACCCGAACCATTGGAAACAAAATCAAAATTAAGGAGTCATATGGCGGCAAGTTACCTCAGGAAAAGGCGGTCTTCGTCCGTGAATTGCAGAAACAGGGAATACAGGTGGCCATGGTGGGTGACGGCATAAACGACGCTCCGGCTATGGTGGCCGCGGATTTTTCAATCGCCGTCCACACAGGTGGTCAGCTGGGTAAAGAGACGGCCGATATTAGTATTATGCGAAGCGATCCTACACAGATTTTGGATTTTCTGAACATGGCTGAAAAGGTAAATAAGAAGATCCACCATAATCTCATATACGCTTTTATTTACAATACCTTAGGTATTCCAATTGCCATGAGCGGATTCCTCAACCCTTTGGTTGCGGTCTGTGCGATGCTTTTCAGTAGTCTGAGCATCATTGGAAACACATTTTTGCTTATTAGAAAAATATCGTGATCTATTTCTGTGTCACGGCATACGTCAGCGTGGCTCAAAAGAAGAGAGGGCTTTTCCCCCGGGGTAGGTTGAAGTAAGTTTGGTATTGGCGGCCTATCGGTCACCGGCAGCCGAATAAGCCGCCTTTTATTAAACAGCGTCCTTAAGTTTTTTTCCGGCCTGGAATTTTACCGCATTTGTCGCTTTAATTTTAATCGGTTCGCCTGTTTGGGGATTACGCCCCTTTCGAGCCTTGCGACGGATTTTTGAAAAAGTGCCAAATCCGACAAGGGTCACCTTTCCGCCCTTTTTCTTAAGTGCCTTTGTTACCCCCGCCATGAAAGAGTTCAAGGCCTTCCCCGCCGCTGTTTTGCTGATTCCGGCATCTTTTGCCATGACTGCTATCAATTCTGCTTTTGTCATTTGCTCTTCCTCCTTTTTTTTACCGATTAATGTTATATAAGCCCCAGTATTATTGACTTTACAATGCCATATGATTGGATGTCAATACTATTAGCCAAACTAGAGTATCATATTTAAAATTTTTCGGCCGCAATGGCGAGTCGCTTTTGTACCGGTCGGCTGAACCAGCAGTTTAGGAATTTTTCATTTTTTGACCGGTTGTTTTTTTCATACCTCAACCGAACGGCCTCAAGGCGATTTGACTTGATGGCGGCAAACCCAGGCTGCAGGTGGTTAGCGATTTCGATAATTCGTTCCACCGCCCGTTCTTCCAGATTTTCATTTTGCTGGATTTCATCCACCAGCCCCATTTCCAATGCCTTATCCGTATCAATGAAATTTCCGCGGTAAAGCAGCTCAGTTGCGAATCGATCACCGACGGTTTGCCTCAGAATGAGATCGGCCAGGTAGGGAACCGGTATGCCCAGTTTGATCTCATTTAGACCAAGGAGTTTTTTTTCAGAGGTTGCCAGTCGAAAATCACATGTAAGGGCCAAAATGGTTCCACCGGCGATCGCGTGACCGGCGATGGCGCACGCGGTGGGAACGGGGAGGGTGAAGAGGTTGAACACAACCTGATCGAAATCATACCAAAATTCAGTCATCAATTTCCGATCCAATTGTAACAACTCAGGAAGATTTAATCCGATACTGAAAAATCGACTCCCTCCGGCAAAAACCATACCTTGAAATTCATTTCTGATCTGGATGATTGCAATAGCAAGATCTTTTACAAGTTCCGGGCTGATGGCGTTGGTTACGCCATTGGTCAATCGTAAGACTGCAACTGACTCTCTGACTTCAATGTTTATTCTTTCCATGGTTTCATCCCTTCATTTTTATAACACACTCCTTTCTTGGGCATATCTTTGATCCGATGATCATTTTATGGTTTGAAATTCTATGTGAATTGTTGTTTAATTGCAACCCGTAGGTCAAGTAATGGGTGATCAGATACTCGTTTGTGCCGAACATCTAAAGCAGAGCGTATGCCACTTTTCCCTTTACTTGATTTTCTGTTATTGCTATTAAATGGCATACAAGTTTCACATGGATTGCCCGACGGATACGGGCCTTCCTAAAATTAAAGGAGCGAAACTTGAAATTTAACTCTATTTTCCACCATATAACAATGTCTAATTGGGATGGGCCTAGATGGATATGAGCAAGAAATTGGGAATCTTGGTTTTTTGTGGTGTGCCGGCAATTGTGGGCGGCGGTATTGTTTATGCTGTATTTTCAAGTTACGCGCCGGTTTTTGTTTATGAAATCCTTCTTTTACTCGTTGTCGGCGCATTTTTCAGCAGATAGAGCGCCGGTCTCCCAGTTTACACGATGCCTTTCTGGATGATAAGCTAAACGCTCCTTTTTGCAAAACGGAAGGTGAGTTCGGTCGATTTTCTAGTTAAAGCAATTTCCCGAATACAATTTAGCATTGCCGGCAATATGCTTCTAGCAGGTAAGGAGGAATTGACGGCTATGGAAGGACTTTAGATACGATGGAAAACAGAGTGAACCGGGACATGATTTTGTGGTTTTTTTTAGCTCTATTTATCGTTTCCATCATCATGCTCGGCTGGCTAATACGGCCTTTTATTTCGATTATTATCCTGGCATCGGTTGTAACCGGCATATTCAGCCCGGTTTTTAATTCATTTAAGAATAAAATCAACGCTTCAGCTGCCTCTCTTTTAACCTGTATGATTATATTTATCATTTTGTTTATACCGATAGTTTTCTTTGTGGGGATACTATCGAAAGAAGCGTATGACCTCTATCTGACGGCAAAAACTGCTGTATTAAGTGATCAGATCAAAAGCCTGTTTGAAAGTAGCAGGGTCCTTGAAAAAATAAATCTTATCCTTTCCAATTTCAATATCGTTCTTACCGGTGAAGAATTAAACAATGCGATCTCGGAAATAGGAAAAGTGGTCGGCTTTTTTTTATATGAACAGGCGAGCTCAATCGCTTCCAATGTTTTAATGTTTGTCCTAAACTTCTTTTTTATGCTTTTGATTATTTACTTTCTCTTAATCGACGGAACCCGGCTGGTTTCCTTCATTGTTGATCTTTCTCCGTTGCCCCGTGAGCAGGATGAGAAACTGATTCAGAAGTTTAAGGATATTGCCGGTGCGGTTCTGATTGGAAATGGTTTGGCGGGTCTGATCCAGGGTGCGCTGGGCGGAATTGTTTTTGTTGTTTTTGGGTTAAAATCACCTTTTATGTGGGGTTTAATTATGGCCCTACTCGCATTTCTCCCCATCCTTGGAATTGGAGCGGTATTAATACCAGCGGCTGTTTATCTTTTTTTACAGGGACAGATTGGCGCCGGCATATTTTTTGTTGTATTCTATGTCATTTTGTCCGGGGGTATCGAATATCTGTTAAAACCCAAACTTGTGGGACGACGCGTTAAAATGCCGACCCTCCTTGTGTTTCTTTCAATCATGGGTGGGCTTAAAATGTTCGGCATTCTGGGTATCATTTACGGCCCACTCGTTGTAACCGCCTTTCTGACATTAACCGATATTTATCGTTCCAGTTACCAAAACATAGTTGAACCGGTCAAAACGATCGAAGAATGAGAGTTGAACAGGTATAACCATGTTATTTAATGAAAAACTCACCGAGATTGATATCGAGAATGAAATGAAAAAATCATATCTCGATTATGCCATGAGCGTCATCATCGGCAGGGCACTGCCGGACGTGCGCGACGGCTTGAAACCGGTACATCGACGCGTCCTGTTTGCCATGCGCGAGCTTAAAAACGACTGGAACAAACCGTACAAAAAATCTGCGCGTGTAGTGGGTGACGTGATTGGAAAATATCATCCACATGGGGATACAGCTGTTTATGATACGATTGTACGGATGGCCCAGGAGTTCTCATTGAGATATCCTTTAATTAACGGGCAGGGGAACTTTGGTTCCATTGACGGCGATCCACCAGCAGCAATGCGGTATACCGAAATCAGGATGATGCGTCTATCTCACCAGATGCTGGCGGATCTGGATAAAGAGACCGTAGATTTTGTTCCAAATTATGATGAATCCTTATCAGAACCCACGGTTCTCCCTGCAGCCATCCCCGCCCTCCTGGTAAATGGTTCAGCCGGCATCGCTGTTGGTATGGCGACAAACATACCCCCGCACAATCTTTTTGAAATCATTGAGGGAATCAAAGCACTCATCGACGATCCCGATATTACCATCGAAGGTCTGTTGAAGATTATTCCTGGCCCTGACTTTCCCACTGCGGGTATCATATATGGCACAAAAGGGATTCATGAGGCATACAAGGGGGGGAGGGGCATCATACGTGTGAGGGCCAGAGCCATTGTTGAGAAAGATAAACGTACCCAAATGGAAACTATTATCATTACAGAGCTTCCCTATCAGGTCAACAAATCCAGGCTCATTGAAAAGATCGCCGATCTGATGAAGAATAAAAAGATCGAAGGTCTAAAATTTGTCAGAGATGAATCCGACAGAGAAGGGATGCGGATTGCGCTTGGGCTTAAAAAAGATCAGGTGTCAGGGGTGATTATCAATCAGCTTTATAAACAGACGCAAATGGAGATAAGTTTTGGCATTATTTTTCTATCGATTGTGAATAAACAACCCGAACTTTTAAACTTAAAAGCGCTCCTGGAACACTTCGTTCTGCACCGAAAAGAAATTATTATCAGAAGGACCCGTTATGATTTGAAACAGGCGGAAGAAAGAGCGCATATACTGCAGGGCCTCAAAATCGCCTTGGAGAATATCGATGACGTGGTTTTGCTAATCCGAAAATCGAAAACTCCGGCAGAGGCCAAGGAGGCCCTTATCGCAAGACTCAGTCTGACCCCGACACAGGCCCAAGCGATTCTGGACATGCGATTGCAAAGGCTCACCGGGCTTGAGCGCCAAAAGATATTAGAAGAATATAAAAACGTACAAAAAAATATCATTCGGTACCGGGAGATCCTTGGAAGTGAGCAATTGGTGCTCAATATCATTAAGGAAGAACTTACTGAAATACAAGGGGATTTTGGAGATGCCCGTCGGACGGAGATCACGGAAGAAACAAAGGAGATCACCCTGGCGGATATGATTGTTGAAGAAGACATGGTGGTTACCATTTCAAACAGCGGTTATATCAAGCGGAACCCGATTACCCTTTACCATAGTCAGCGACGGGGAGGTAAAGGGAAGACGGCCATGGGAACCAAGGAAGAAGATTTTGTTTCTTTTTTGTTTGTCGCTTCTACGCACCATACCTTCCTTTTTTTCACAAACCTTGGTAAAGTCTATTGGCGAAAGGTCTATGAAATTCCCCAGGCCGGTCGTTTAAGTCGTGGCAAAGCGATTGTCAACCTTCTTAAACTGGATAGGGGAGAAAAGCTTACCACGGTCCTTTCGGTTTCGGAGTTTAAACCGGGATTTCAAGTGCTGATGTCCACCAGGACCGGAACCATAAAAAAAACCGATATCATGGCTTTCAGCCGGCCAAGAACAGGTGGTATTATTGCATTGGGGTTGGCTCCAGGGGATGAACTGATCGCCGCTAGACTTACCGATGGCACTCGGAATGTCTTTTTGGGTTCGGCCATGGGAAAATCGATACGGTTCCATGAGTCGGATGTTCGTCCGACAGGCCGAACCGCCATAGGCGTGCGGGGAATGCGGCTGACCCCGGGCGATCAGATTGTTGGGATGGAGGTGTTAAGTCATGGCCAGACCCTTTTTACCGCGACCGAACACGGTTATGGGAAACGGACCTCCATAGATGAATATCCGGTTCACAGGCGCGGGGGAAAGGGCGTTATTACAATTAAGACAACTGAACGAAACGGTCAGGTGGTAGCCATCCTTTTGGCAGAAGAAGATGATGAATTGATGCTTATGACAGATATCGGAAAAATCATCCGGATTCCGATTAGTGGAATTTCGGTTATCAGCCGGAATACACAAGGCGTTAAACTTATGGGAATGGAGCCGGAAGAGCGCGTGGTTGGGGCCGTAAGGCTCGCGGAAAAATGAAGATAAAAGGTGGGCAATGGAACATAAAGGCGCCGGCCATAGGCAGCGACTTAGAGACAGATTTCTTTCCGCCGGTATTTACGGGTTTCATGATTACGAGATCATTGAACTTCTTTTAACCATCGCCACCCCGAGAAAAGACTGCAAGGAGGTTGCAAAAGCGGCTCTAAAAAGATTTAAAACACTGCAGGGGGTTCTGGAAGCATCGCCTCGAGAGCTCTTGGAAATTAAAGGAATTGGCCCGAAAAATCAGTTTGGAATCAAATTAATTAAAGCCGTTGCTGATCGATATCTCGAAAAGAGGTTGCTGCAAAAGGATGTTGTAAGCAACTCCAAACAACTTTTTGATTATCTCTACCATAGTATGAGAGATAACCGACGTGAATCTTTTAAAGCTGTTTTTCTTGATTCCAAAAATAAGGTGATTAAGAGTAAAACTCTTTTTGAGGGAACAGTGAATGGAAGCTCTGTCTATCCCAGAGAGGTCGTCCTTGAAGCCTTAAACCATCATGCAGCTGCGGTCATTTTTGCCCACAATCATCCATCGGGAGATCCGACACCATCTGCAGAAGATGTGTCCATCACCGAGCAGCTTGTTTTTGCGTGCAGGCTGATGGGAATAACGGTGCACGAACATATTATCATTGGCGGCAATAAATATTTCAGTTTTGCTGATCAAGGGCACATTGTCAAAATGAACCATGCGTATGAGAAGCGAATAAAACCATAGTTATAAAAGGTAGCCCGAAAAATCAAATGCCTGTCCCTCACTCAGACGCTTTGAATAAAGGAAAAGGCCACCCTTGTTTTGGAAGACTCGATGTCGTATTTCCGATTGGAAAGAACGGGTTTCGAAATACACCAAAAGGGTGCCTCGCCTGTATCTGTAAAACAGAGTGTTTACGATCCGCGATGAATCGTCCGGAGGGGTTGAAGGTCCGTGAATCGGCTGTAGACCGGGCATATGAAGCAGGTATGATGAAATTCTTTGAAAGATGGTCCACCAAAAAAAACCTTCATCGGAAGATTAAAGCAGAGCAAAAAACTGTAAAAATTGATGATTAAAAAAACACTCCGCGGTGGAATAGGCTAAGGAGTCGATCATGAAATCGATAAAAGAAGTAGAAGTTTCAGGCAAATATACACTGGTTAGAGTCGATTTTAATGTTCCATTGGATCGAAATCGGAATATTGAGGATGATTCACGAATAAGGGCGGTTCTGCCCACATTGAAATATGCCCTGGACCAGGGTGCAAAACTGATCATCGCATCCCATCTGGGGAGGCCAAAAGGCGAAGTCGTACGTGAACTTTCCCTCTCTCCTGTTGCGAGGCATCTGACCAGGCTCCTCGGCAAGGAAACCAAGATAGCGCCGGACTGTGTGGGGCCTGAAGTTAAAACGCTTGTATCAAAAATGACCCCGGGAGAGATTATACTGTTGGAGAATTTGCGATTCCACCCGGGAGAGCAGAAAGATGATGATGCATTCGCCAGGGAACTCGCCGACCTTTGCGATGTGTTTATCAATGATGCCTTTGCCGTATCCCATCGTGCGAATGCCTCGGTTTCAGCTATTACAGAATATGCGCCAGCTTCGGCTGCCGGTTTTTTGCTTCAAAAAGAGCTTGCTTATTTCAAACATGCCATGAATGACCCGAAACGCCCGCTTACAGCCATTATCGGCGGCACAAAAGTTTCGAGCAAATTGGGGGCCCTGGAAAATATGCTGAAGCATGTCGACAGATTCATCATTGGCGGCGCCATGGCAAATACCTTTTTAAAAAGTTCGGGAGTGGATGTGGGAAAATCCAGGGTTGAGGATGATCTCCTCGAAGTCGCCCGATCGATTATGGAAAAAGCGGCGGAAAGGGGAGTTAAGTTTTATCTTCCTGTTGATGCTGTTGTGGCAAACCGAATCGATCCCGAAGCTGAAATCAAAATTGTACCTATTCAGGAAATGCCGGCCGGGTGGATGGCCCTGGATATAGGACCTGCTACCTCCTTGCTTTATTCAGCGGTGCTGTATGACGCTAAAACGATTGTCTGGAATGGCCCGCTGGGGGTTTTTGAAATTGATGCATTCAGCCGGGGTACGATGGCAATGGCCCATACGGTTGCCAACGCCTATGCACTCACCATAGCCGGGGGTGGCGATACGGATGCCGCTATACGCCAAAGCGGTGAAACCGAACGGATATCATATATTTCTACGGGTGGCGGCGCCTTTCTCTGCCTCCTCGAGGGGAAAGTATTACCTGCTGTCGCTGCATTAGAGGCTGCTGAACAGAGAGATCATCCATGAAATCTATTCAAAAAAAATGTCCGATAAAAGCCATGTGCCGAAACGTTATCGCATAATGGCGCCAATCTCTTCTTCCAACCGGTATAAATTTTTTCTTATTCTCATTTTATGCTTTGCACTTTTGTCGGGGTATTTCTACCGGACCCAAATCTGGGGAAAAATCACACACTATTATCTTCTTTTTACTGATAAGGATCAGATCAAGATCTTTATCGCTTCTTTTGGCTCAGCAGCGCCGGCTGTTTTTATTCTAATCCAGATTCTTCAAGTGTTGTTTGCCCCCATACCGGGAGAAGCAACAGGGTTTATCGGTGGCTATCTCTTTGGGGCTTCCAAGGGTTTTTTGTATTCCAGTCTTGGCCTGACTGCGGGGTCCTGGATCGTTTTTGTTATCGGCCGGCTCTTGGGTAAGCGATACGTGAGAAAACTTATTCCAATAAAGCAGCTGAACAGGTTCGATCTGTTGGTCAAACGTCAGGGGATTGTTGTTCTGTTTCTTTTTTTTCTCATTCCCGGTTTTCCCAAAGACTATCTTTGTTTTTTTCTGGGATTAAGTGATCTGCCGATAAAGGTGTTTATCGTCATCACAGCTATCGGACGGATGCCTGGAACCTTTATGCTCAGTCTTCAAGGGGCGTTCCTGTATGAACAGATGTACGGCCTGTTTGCCGCGTTACTGGGTTTATGTGTTATGGTTGCTATTCTCGGCTATCGGTATCGAGAGCGCCTGTATCGCTGGATTGAACGCTTGAACAATAAATGAGTGGAATAGCCGTTGACCTGAAAATGAAAAAACGGTACTCTAATGGAACACGTTATTCACCCGCCTGAAGCAGCTCCATTTGGATAGAACAGGGCCGAACATTTAAAAATGGAGGGGAGAAAAAAGTGGCTTTTTGGAGTGTCAGGGAAGAGCTTAGTCAAGCAGATCGGGTAAGGCGATCCTATTATGAACTTTTGAGGGATGAACTTGATCAATTCATGCTTCAATACGCATTAATAGACTCCTATAATATGTTTGCCGCCAACAAAACACCTTATCCTTTTGTTGAAAAACGCGAACTGAAACCCCGTGCCCGCATTCCGGTCGAGGAGTATGAGTGTCAAAATGCTCTTCTTGCCATTTTCGTGGAGGATATAATTCCTCCTGCCGATAAAAAATATATACGATTCTTTGATGATAACAAAACCACCAAGACAAATCTTTTACTGTCAGAAGCGTTACCACTTGCCGGCAAATTTGATAGAAGCCAGAAATATCTCGATTCCGCTCATTTTTATAATTTTCTAAAGGTACTGATTCCGGTTGATTATGCCCTCCTTATTCAGAGAGATCACACCAGCCGGGCGAAGAATCGATACAGCCTTTCCCATTTTCATGTTCGGATCGACTGGCCTATTGCCAATGCTGCTGAAGACCTGGCGCGGAATCTTCGTTACTTATCAAAGGACCTTTATGAAAAGGGTGAAAAATATGCTGAGGATGTTCAAAAAAAATTTTTTGAATATTATGCAATTCCGATGATGGTTGGCGGGAGGCGAACTGCCGCAATTGTCGCTTCCCAGTATATGAAACGATTCCCCTTTATCACGACCGTTTATGCCGGAAGTTGCGAATCGAGATCGTTGATCCGGATTTCTGAAAGAGGGGTTTCAAAATCGATATTGATGAAGTTTTCGATCCGGAAAATGGAGGAGATTGCAGAGGCAAATGATCTTTCTTTAAAGAGGTTTACGAACAACTATGTGGTTGTCCCCGGAAGAAAAGATGCTATCTGCATTTTTCAGACAACCTATGCCCCTACGAGCCACGCCCGGCAGACCGACGAAGGTAAGCTGCGGGAAATCAAGCCGGATTTAAACTGGATAAGGGTCGATACTCAGCATATTCTCCCCAAACCGGGCGTTTGGAAATACCCCCCCATCCCACTGAATGTGATCTATTCTTAAGCGTATTGCAATCGGTCCAACCCTCTTGGTTTCCTTTGCCACCGGATGGAGGGGGCCCGGTTTGCCGATGTCTGAAATGAATAACTTTTATT
>CAZSON010000021.1:0-21737 GCA_964608375.1 uncultured Desulfobacter sp.
AATAATGTTTATCAGGTATGCAACTTAAAATATATTAAATTACATTTTTGTAATAAAAAAGCAAGAAAATTACAAAACTGGCATTTTATTTTGTGATCGATTCTTCCGCTGCATCATTTACCGATGGCCTGATTTTTCTATAAAAAAATCCCAGATTTCCATCACTTTTTTCCGCAAATCAAGGAATCTTTTTTCAGAGATTTTGGCCGGTTTTTCCTGAAGACTCAGTCGATGGATCAAAGATCGATAGACCAGATAGGCATGTCTGAAGATGTGCGCCGTCTGCTGATCAATGACGTCTGTTTCGAGCAACGATTGAATGAGCCGAACATTATCGGTTCGCTGAATCAGCCTCGGATGTGCGCTTGACTTTAAAAGGATCAGGTATTGAACCAAAAATTCGATATCCACGATACCGCCTGCGCCCTGTTTAAGATCAAAAACGCCCGCTTCGTGGCGGAAAAACTCACCTTTCATCCGCCCCCGCATCCCGGCAATCTGTTTCTGTAACTCTTTTTTAACGCGCCGGCGCGTAAGCACTTTTTCTCGAATCTGTTCAAACCGCCTTTTTAATCGGACATCACCGGTAATGGGTCGCGCTTTTATAAGTGCCTGATGTTCCCAGGTCCAGGCATTTTTTGCCTGGTACTTTTCAAACGCTTGGATATGGCTCACCAAAAGGCCTGAACTCCCGCTCGGGCGCAGGCGCATATCGGTTTCATATAATACGCCGGTTGGTGTATGGGAGCTTAAAATATGAAGAACCCTCTGTCCCAAACGGGCAAAAAACTGTGCGTTATCAATGGGTTGATTGCCATCTGTCGTGGCACCTTTTTCGCCTGCGTGAAGAAAAATAAGATCGAGGTCCGATCCATAGCCGAATTCAATCCCACCCAGCTTGCCATAAGCAATAACGGCAAATCCCTGGTCACATTTTTCCCCGTTCAGAATACATTTTGGTTTACCATGCTTTAGGGTCAAATGCTTCCAGGATAGCTCAAGAACCTCATGCATGACCACCTCTGCGATATTGCTGAGATGATCACTTACCTTAAGCAAAGAAAGCACACCGGAAATATCCGATGCAGCTACACGCAACACATTTATTTGTTTAAAAATACGCAGCTCTTCCATCTGAAACTCAATATCTAAGGGAGATATTTGTTCAAGACGGTGGCGGATCTCCTCTTCGAGTTCGGTTTTTTTTGGTGGGGCATAAAGTGCTCGTGGATCGAGCAGTTCATCTAAAAGCAGGGGATAGCGCGAGAAAAAATTGATTATCCAAGCGCTTGCATCTGCGAATTTAACAAGATAGGTTAAGACGGTGGGATTTTCCAGCAAAAGGGCCAGATAGTTGGTACGGCGCTCAACGGTTTTGATCAGTTCAATAATTCGACTCAGAGCAAGCATCGGGCGCTCAGATGAAACAACGGCTTTTAATATCTGTGGTACTAAACGATCCAGCCTTTTACGACCTTTGGCGCTAAGCGCTTTGGTCGCAGGAGCGTTTTGCAGATCGTATAACAGATGCATTACATCTTTCGGAGCATCAAAGCCGGCATCAGAAAGTATTTTTGCTGTTTTCTCATCTTCAATCGGATCTAACCCGATCGATTCCAATCCCTGATCAATTTTCTTTTTACTATCTGCCCTATCGTCTCTGTTTTTGGCCCCCAACAGGATCATAAATTGACCATGGACATATTCCATGTGTTTTTTGAGCTGAATTGAAAAAAGCTCCCATTCATCGAATCCCATGGAGGCGGCGAGTCGTTTTCTTCCTTCAGCATGCAGAGGTAGGCTATGGGTCTGTTGATCGGCAAATTCCTGAAGTCGATGTTCTGTTTTGCGTAAAAACTCGTAGGCGCTGGTCAATTTCGCACATACCTTCTCATCGATATAACCTTTCGTGAAAAGGATCTGTAAAACTTTTTGAATGCGGCGTTCCTGAAGTGCAGGTAGAATACCGCCTCGTATAAGTTGAAAGATCTGGCCAAAAAATTCTATCTCCCGTATGCCGCCAGGACCCAATTTGATGTTGTTTTTCATTCCTTTTCGTTTTACCTCAACCTCAATCCGCCTTTTCATATCCCTAAACGACTCAAAGGTGGCAAAATCGAGATATCGACGATAAACAAACGGCTTCATTCTTTCAATGAAACTTGCGCCCTCTCCATTTCCATCGGCCACAATCCTCGCTTTAACCCATGCGTACCGCTCCCATTCTCTCCCCTGGCGCTGGTAATAATCTTCCATTGCATCAAAACTCATTACTATCGGTCCATTTTTCCCAAAGGGCCGAAGCCCTAAATCGATTCGGAACACGATGCCATGCAAAGTGGTTTCGCTGATTACATTTACCAGCTTGCGACAAAGCCTTACAAAAAACTCCTCGCTGTTGACCGATTTTGGGCAACAGCGCGCTATTCCGGTATCCGGATATGCAAAGATGAGATCAATGTCTGAAGAAAAATTCAACTCATTTGCACCGAGTTTACCCATCCCGATAATTACAAGCTGCTGAATTGATCCATCGCTTTTTTTGGGGGCGCCAAATTTTTCGCACTGGTGCTGAAATAAAGCCGAAAGTGACCACTTCAAACATCTATCAGCAAAAGCGGAAAGCTCCGCCATGGTATCCGATAATCCGGCAAACCCCGAAAGGTCACGGAAAGCAATCCGCACCATCTCATGCTGCCGAAAAAGACGAAGCGTATGTTTTATCCTGGAATCCAGATTTTGGCTTTTATCTCGCTTTATCGATTCAGCGATTCGGGATAAAAGCCTCTTTAACCGGGCATCATATTCATTGATTGAATATTGTTTCTCAAGATCACCGTTTGCCGCCATGTTGGTCAGCATTTCTGGATTACGGATGCAACTTGTCGCTACAAAATCGCTAAAAAAGAAAACACGTTTCAGTGTTTCAACAAAGTCCGGATTTTCCGGTGGGTTGACATCTGCTTTTTCTGCAGCCTTGCAAAAGGCCTCCCATTTTGTATTCATACGTTTCCAATTAATTTATAGCTTGACAATAATGTTTGGTTGCGATATTTGGGCTGACTCTTTATGTTAAATAGAGCATTGTAAAATTGCGAACAACGTTTTTCTCGACACTGAAAGACAAAGACGTCTTTTTCCCTTATTTATTTACAAAAAAACGTCTTTTTTATTTTATCATTCTCCTTTCAGTACAACAAAGAGATAAAAGCCCGAATCCGCCTTGTTTCTCTGTATTAAGCCTGTTCGAGAATCTGTGATGGTAACCGGTGTCTATACCTCCTTAGACAGGGGAAGATAGGGGAGAAGCATGAAATCGCCGGATAAAAACTTCATACCTGAAATCGTTATTCTTTTTTGCCAGCATTGTGTTGCTGAAGATGTGACGTTCACCGATTCATCGAGACGCTTTTCAGATCACACGGCCCGCTGGGTGATTATGCCCTGCTCAAGCAAGGTAGAGATCGACCATCTTGTAACAATATTTGGACATGGACCGGACGCTGTTCAGGTGATTGGTTGTCTGGAGCATCAATGCCGCTTTTTAAATGGTAACTTCAGGGCTGAAAAACGGGTTGAGCAGGTCAACAGGTTGCTCGATGAAATCGGTTTCGGTGCCGAGAGAATCCAAATGATCAATGGAAATCGGTTCACTAAAGACGATCTTTTGAACATGGCGAAAGCAAATGCGGAGGATGTCCGCCCTCTTGGCCCAAACCCCATGAAAGAAAAAAAATAGCTGATGGTTGCAGTTTATATTTTATTTCAAAGACCCCATCCGCATCACCAGGTACAACAGTATGTCGAATAAATTTCATGTAAATCTCCAGCAGGCTCCCCCTAGATTTTCGCCGATCTCGAAGTTTAGCTCCTTTGAGGTCAAGAGATGCCTGGGTTGCCGGCGTTGTATAAAGGATACGTCCTGTATCTATAACACTTACAAAAAACGCGAATTCGACGCTGTGGAATTCCTCGATACCGGCGACCACATGTGCGTGAGCTGCATGCGTTGTGTTCAGGAATGTAAAAACAACATTCTCTCTCGTGCCACAAACCCGCGTTGGAATCGGATGGGAAATGACTATTGGACCCCTGACATCATCGCCAGCATCTGGAAGCAGGCTGAAACCGGAAAGATTCCGGTTTCCGGGTCCGGGTATCGCGGCCCTTTCTGCGGACCGGGCTTTGATCAGATTTGGACCGATATGTCCGAGATCATTCGACCGACTCGAGATGGCATTCATGGACGAGAATATATCAGTACCACCATAGAGCTCGGCAGAAAACCTGGGGAGTTGTCGTTTGACCCTGACGGCAAAATAATGACCGACCTGCCGCCGTTGGTCTCGATATCAATTCCGGTGGTCCTCGACATTCCTGATTTTGGATTTATCGGAGACGGCACGCTCCGTGCAATGGCTCGGGCAGCCGTTGAACTGGAAACCGTTGCGATAGCAAAAAGTGACCAGGTAAATGAAAAGTTAACTGAATTTAGAGATTCCTTGATCATAAAGTTCGACCCTGACAAAGATGACCGAACCGTGCTCAGGGGAGCAAGAATCGCGGAGATCCCTTTCAAAAATAACACGAAGGAGTTAATCTCAGCTTTAAAAGAAACCTATCCGGAGCTCATTGTATCCATACGCCTCCGGCTCAATGAACAGGCGAAAGAACAGACTCGTAAACTCATAAGCAGCGGGGCAGACATCATCCACCTCCAAGCCAGCCCGGATGGAAAGGGCTTTGGAAAGAACCAAGAAAAATATGTCACTGACTTGGTGCGTGAGGTCCATCTTGACCTGGTCAGCAATTCGATCCGTGATCAGATCACCCTTCTGGTCAGCGGCGGCATTACCATGGCCGAGCATGTAGCCAAGATCATTCTTTGCGGTGCCGATGGCGCCGGGGTCGACCGCTCGCTCATGGTCGCACTCGAATGCCGGCTCTGTAAGGACTGTGAAGAGCAGGCCGAGTGTCCGGTAACAATCGATCAGGTAACGGAGAAATGGGGTGCAAAGCGTATCGTGAATCTTCTGGGGTCCTGGCACGCCCAGCTCATTGAGGTCCTGGGAGCCATGGGTCTTCGTGAGGTAAGGCGGTTGAGGGGTGAGGTTGGGCGAGCGATGTTCTTCAAAGATCTTGAACAGGAAAACTTCAGCCCTATTTTTAACCGCAAAAAAGAAAATGGCGCTTCGCCCAAAGCGCCTAATTGGGCCGATTCGCCTGGCAAAAAACATTTTAGTAATAAACCGTCGGCCCTGTCCAAACCGATCCAAACCGCACCTAAAAAACTGACCCAACCCGGGTCAGAGGTCAAATCTGCAAGATCCAGATATCGAAATCCACTCGGCAAATACACCGTAATCCTCGAAACAAATTGCACCCATTGTGGCAAGTGTGCAGAAGCCTGCCGCTACGGTGTACTGATAAAAAGCGACAACTTTGTTCTTCCTCACCGGACCTCGCTCTGCAAGGGTCCTGAAGTATGCAAAGCCGATGGATCTTTCTGTGTGGATCGGTGCCCTGAGGATGCAATCAAGGTTGGGCTGAATCCACTGTGGAAGACCTTTGGAGATCCCCGGTGGACCGCTGATTTGATAACCAGCACCTGGATGCAAGCGGAGACCTCCATACCACCCGATGGCACCGGGCTTGAATACAAAACCGGTGACTCCGGTGGCGGTTTTGATAAAATCGAATTTGATTTCCCCGATGAACCACCAGACCCACTTCTCAGCTATGATGACATCGACCTTTCTATTCCATTGAACCGAAGACAAGACGATAATCGACCGCAGGTGACCATCGGGTTTCCGGTTTATGGCGGTGGCATGAGCTTTGGATCGATCAGTCTCACCACGATGGTCTCACGGGCCAGGGCATATAAGGCATTTAACTCTTTTACCTGTACCGGAGAGGGCGGCTATCCCGATGCGCTAAAACCTTACGCCGATCACGTCATCACCCAGGTTGCCACCGGCCTCTTCGGCGTAATGGAGGAAACAATCCGAAGAGTCCGGATCGTCGAGTTTAAATATGCTCAAGGCGCCAAACCTGGGTTGGGTGGCCACCTCCTCGGCGATAAAGTGACACCCCCGGTAGCCAAAATACGTCAGGCCGTCGAAGGGAGCGCCCTTTTTTCTCCGTTCCCTTTTCATTCGGTTTACTCGGTGGAAGATCATAAAAAACATGTGGATTGGATCAAACACATCAATCCCCGAGCACTGGTCTCTGTGAAAGTCTCAACTCCCACCGATGTAGACATGGTAGCCGTAGGAAGCTTCTACGCCGGAGGGCACATTATCCACATCGATGGCAGCTACGGCGGCACCGGGGCAGCGCCGGATATAGCCAAAAAAAATATCGCCATGCCGATTGAATACGCTATCCCCAAAGTCCATCAATTTCTCGTGCAAGAGGGAGTACGTAACCGGTTGACTCTGATCGCCTCAGGTGGCATTCGTTCTGCATGGGACATCGCAAAGGCCATTGCCTTGGGAGCCGATGGTGTGGTCATCGGTACGGCCGAACTCGTTGCTCTCGAATGTGTCCGTTGTGGAAACTGCGAAAGTGGTCGCGGCTGTCCCCGGGGTATCGCAACAACCGACGATGAGCTTACCTCAGCGTATGATGTGTCCTGGGGCACCCGGAGGCTGAAAAATCTCTTTCACTCCTATTCTGTCCAGCTTAAAGAGATCCTTAGGCGCTTCGGGTTAAAAAGTATCCAGGACCTGGTCGGAAAAAGCGATCTCCTGGTTCACAGGGATTATATGTAAAAACAGTTTCAAGAAGACTGAAAATACCAGCGATGAAGAAGCCCGAAGTGAAGGGGAAATGACTGACGTCCTGAACACATAATCCTTTAAAAAGTTACAACCAGGTAATAATGTAGGAAACAGATGAAAGACGATTTGATCAAACGGATCCTCCTTTCAAGAGGAGATTCCCATTCACCCCATTCCTCCGCACCGTTAAGGCGGAGTTCCGAAGAAGGTGGCTGTGGCGTCGTCGGGTTCGCGTCAAGCATCGCTGTTAGGGGAAGGCATATCTTCGAACCTTCGATTCAAATGCACAATAGGGGGAATGGAAAGGGTGGCGGAATCGCCGCTGCCGGCTTGATTCCTGAGCAGTTCGGGATTGATGCGGTCACGCTTCAAACCAACTACCTCCTCCAGATCGCTCTGCTCGATCAGGAGGCAGAGAACGAAGTTGAGCAAACATATATCGATAAAAACCTTGAAATTAATCATAAATTCAGAATCGAACCTGCAGCGGATTACCGCGAACTCGGCCTCGGCGTTCGGCCCCCTGATGTAGTTCAATATTTTGTCCGCGTCAAAGATGATGTCCTCTCACGATTTTCAGAGGAACATGGCCTGACGAAAGCACCAAAACGAGTGGTAGAGGACGAGTTCATTTACCAAAACAGCGCTCGGTTGAATCAACATTTTTATGCTTCGCTCGGGGAGCAAAGAGCGTTTGTTCTCTCCCACGCGCGAAATCTTGTTATTTTCAAAATTGTGGGATATGCTGAAAACGTGGTGCAATATTACGGTCTTGACGATATGAAGGCTCATATCTGGATTGCCCATCAGCGTTATCCAACCAAAGGGCGGGTATGGCATCCAGCAGGCTCTCACCCCTTTATTGGGCTGAATGAGGCATTGGTCCATAACGGCGACTTTGCCAATTATTATAGTGTTGCCGAATACCTCAGACAGCACGGCATCGTTCCGCAATTTCTAACCGACACCGAAGTGTCGGTTCTTCTCTTTGATTTGCTACATCGGGTGTATCGGTACCCTTTGGAGTATGTAATCGAGGCGATTGCCCCGACAACCGAGCTCGATTTTGATCGACTTCCTCAGGAAAAACAGCGAATTTACCGGGCCATTCAGACGTCACATTTGCATTGCTCACCTGATGGCCCATGGTTTTTTATCATCGCCCGAAGCGATCCGGACCAGGGCCTTTACCAACTCCTGGGAATTACTGACACTGCCATGCTTCGCCCACAGGTTTTTGCTATTCAGGAGGGTGATGCGAGCATCGGACTGGTCGCATCTGAAAAGCAGGCAATCGATGCGACCCTCCGTTCGCTATCGGAGGAGGATAACCGCTTCAGATTGGTTGCTGACCGCTATTGGAACGCTCGTGGGGGCAGCCATACGGACGGTGGTGCATTTTCCTTCACCGTTAAAAAGCAAAATGGTATTTCCTCCTTGAGCTGTGCCGATAAATTTGGAAAACCGATCACTTCACCACCAGGAGAATGGCAGATCGATTTTAAAAAGGACCCGGAATCGCCGCAAAGGGGAACCGAACTGATACATCAGGTTGAAAAGGAAATCCGTTCGGCGAACATCGAATCAGCGTTGTCGCATGTCCTGGGATCGCTCCCTTCATGGAATCTTGATCAGCTTAGCTGGGTCATGGATGAAATCACCGGCATGGCAAAAAAACAGCATACGCATTTTAATTCGGTTCTCTCGCTCCTCACGCTTCTTAATGACCGTAGATATGACTGTGGCCGAATGAAGAGAAGCGCTCTGCTCCAGGTTGTTCGCGCTCGGATTGACCGACTTCTGGATGCTGTTTCATCCATCACATCGGAAAAATCGGGATCTTTAAAGCGAATCGATTGGGAGACTCGACAGGCGCTACGGCCACCGATCGATGATGAGAATTCCCTTGTAATCTCTAGCCAAAACTTCTCCCCAGAAGGTGATGAATGTGATTCCCGGCTCGCCGTGCAGGCATATCAAATGGGTTGGAAGCGTTTTATCTTTTACCGGTTGAGGGGTCAGCGCTTCCATGGCTGTGGGTTTGGCCCTGATAGCAAGGGAGTGCGGATTGACATTTATGGAAGTTCAGGCGATTACCTCGGATCAGGTGCCGACGGATTAGATATTCACGTACATGATAACGGCCAGGACCAGCTCTGCCAGATTATGAGCAGCGGCCTGGTGGTGGTGCATGGTGATGTGGGCCAGACATTTTTATATGGCGCTAAAGGGGGCAATCTCTATGTAATGGGAAATGCGGCCGGTCGCCCGCTTATCAATGCGGCCGGGTCTCCCCGTGTTGTGATCAACGGCACCTGTCTGGATTACCTTGCGGAATCTTTTATGGCCGGCAATCCTCTCAACGGGGGTGGGTTTGTGATCTTAAACGGGGTTGAGTTTGACGAAAAAGGTAAAATTATCGACCAGGAGACCCCTTACCCCGGTTCCAATCTATTCTCTCTGGCATCTGGTGGTGCGATTTATCTGAGAGATCCTTTTCGTAAAGTGGTCGATGATCAATTAAACGGAGGTGAGCTTGTTGAGATGACGCAAGCAGACTGGAATTTAATTTTTCAGTACCTAAAGGAAAATGAAAAACTGTTTGGCATTTCCATCGAAAACGATCTCTTGATGGTAAATGGTGACAGAAAAAACTATAGGGACGTATATCGAAAGGTGCGGGCGGTGACCCTCGACATTTTATCCAAGGAGTCGATTGCTGCGGAAGAATGGGGCGAAGATTGGCGAGCAAACTGAAAAAATTTCTCGGTATGGAGATAAAATGAATTATTTACAAAGTCCACGTGAATCATGTGGATTGTTTGGGATTTACGGGCACCCCGATGCATCAACGTTGAGCTATTTCGGATTGTATGCTCTTCAACACCGGGGGCAGGAAAGCGCTGGCATCGCTGTTGCAAGAAACAAAAACATTGCTCATCACGAGGGCATGGGCCTGGTATCCGAAGTCTTTGATATGCCCATTTTAAAGCATCTTAAAGGGAAGAGCGCCATTGGCCATGTACGGTATTCTACGACCGGAAGTTCAATATTATCCAATGCCCAACCATTCGTTGTCCGCCACAAAAAAAAATCGTATGCAGTCGCTCTAAACGGCAACCTTGTCAATGCACATATCTTAAAAAGGGAGCTGGAGGAAACCGGGTCAATTTTTCAGACCACTATGGATACCGAAGTCTTTCTGCATCTCTTTGTAAAAAACCTGAAACTCGGTTTTGAACAGGCCCTGATCGAGGCAGTTTCCAGACTGAAAGGTGCATTTTCTTTTGTGATACTGACCAGTAAAGGAGAAGTGATCGGCGTCAAAGATCCCAACGGTTTCAGACCCCTTTGTCTTGGGAAACTAAATGGACGATATTTGCTGGCATCTGAATCTTGTGCCCTCGATCTTGTCGAGGCTGAACTGATTCGGGAACTCGACCCGGGTGAGATTGTAATCATAGGTGAAAACGGAGTTCAAAGCATTAAATCCCATGTCGAAACACAACACCACTTCTGTATATTTGAATTTATATACTTTGCAAGACCAGACAGTATCATATCCGGAAAAAATGTTTATCTGGCACGAAAAGCCCATGGCAGAAGGCTTGCGGAAGAATCGCCTGTGGATGCGGACCTGGTGATGCCGTTCCCTGA
The DNA here is from genome assembly GCA_964608375.1 of uncultured Desulfobacter sp. Classification (GTDB taxonomy): domain Bacteria; phylum Desulfobacterota; class Desulfobacteria; order Desulfobacterales; family UBA2156; genus UBA2156. The sequence goes on from CAZSON010000021.1 coordinate 10,443, forward strand.
CTCGGGTACATATGCTGCTTTGGGTTACTCCGAGGCATCCGGCATCCCTTTTGAAATGGGCATGATCCGGAACCATTATATCGGGAGAACATTTATCCAACCGACCCAGAGTATGCGTGATTTCAGTGTAAGAGTAAAACTGAACCCCATTAAGGAGGTTTTGCAAGGAAAAGACATCATTATCATTGAAGATTCAATTATAAGAGGGACCACCGTTAAGACAAGGGTAAAAACGCTGAAGAATATAGGAGTAAAGCGGATACATATGCGTGTAAGCGGCCCCCCTCATCGCTTTCCCTGTCACTATGGAATTGATTTTTCAACCAGAGGAGAGCTGATTGCTGCGAGCCAATCCATCGAACAATTGACCCAATTCCTAAATCTCGACACACTTCACTACCTCAGCCTGGAAGGCCTCCTTGAAGCGACCGGCGTCGATCATCCGGAAAGCAATTTCTGCAAGGCCTGTTTTGATGGGTGCTATCCGGTAAGTTTTGATGGAAATCTATCCAAATACTGTCTTGGACACGGCTGAAAAATGGAACCACCGGTCTTAGAAGATAAGCTGTCGGAAAAATAAAAAAAGCGACCTTTTCAGGCTTAACATTCCTCAAAATTGCCCTTCATTTTTATCTTGTTGATACAAAATTCTTGACAACAAATTAATATTTTTGAGATAGTTTCCAATTCGGTTTCCAACACATCTTATTTGTATAAAAATCTTTTTATATATTGTGTAAACAACCACCGTTTGTCCCCCGGCGGCCCGAAAAACGGATGCTTTACACATTAACGTTTGAGAACAGGAGAGATGGATATGAATTTTAATCTGCCGGAAGAAATTGAAATTTTGCGGAAGATGGTTCAAGATTTTATGGCCAAAGAGGTTGCTCCGTTTGTTGATGAATGGGATGAAAATCATTATTTTCCGTACGAAGAAGCCATAAAACCGATGGGTAAGTTGGGATTGTTCGGAACGGTTATCCCGGAAGAATACGGCGGCTCAGATATGGGATGGCTCGCAGCGATGGTAACGACCGAAGAGATTGCCAGGGTGTCTAGCTCTTTGAGAGTTCAGATCAATATGCAGGCTTTGGGTTGTGCTTACACGATACTCAAATATGGTAGCGATGTCTTAAAAAAGAAATATATACCCGATCTGGTCAGCGCCGATTATCTTGGCGGATTCGCCATGACCGAACCCGATGCCGGCTCCGATGTCATGGCCATGTTATCCAAGGCTGAAGACAAAGGTGATCACTGGGTCATGAACGGTTCAAAGACATGGATTTCCAATGCTGACAGAGCGGATGTGGTTGTTTATTATGCTTATACCGATCGTTCTCAGGGTTCAAAGGGTCTTTCGGCCTTTATTGTTGAGCTCAAGAATTTCAACGGCATAAAAACCTCAGGTCTAGAAAAGATGGGATCGTTTTCCTCACCGACCGGTGAAATTTATCTGGAAAATACAAAGGTCCCTAAGGAAAATATTATCGGAAATCCTGGTGATGGCGCCAAAATTCTATTCGGGTCCCTGAACCAGACCCGTCTTTCGGCTGCGGCAGGGGCTGTGGGAGTGGCCCAGGCCTGTTTGCAGGAAGCAATTAAATACTGCAACGAAAGGAAGCAGTTTGGAAATCCGATCGGTCAGTTCCAGATGAACCAAGATATGATCGCGCAAATGTCTTCAGAAATTGTAGCAGCGAGGTTGCTGGTTTACAAAGCGGCTTGGGCAAAAGATCAGGGAAGACTGAATAACGGTCTCGATGTTGCCCAGGCAAAATATTTCGCCGGAGAAGTAGTGACAAAGTGTGCCAATTATGCCATGAGGATTCTCGGTGCATATGGTTACTCTACAGAGTATCCTGTTGCACGATTCTATCGCGATACACCGACCTACACTATGGTTGAGGGCTCGACCAATATTTGCAAATGGATAATCGCTTTGGATCAGCTCGGAATTAGAAAAGCAAATCGATGAGCATGGAAGTGCAGCAAAGCCTATTCTGTGCGCATTGATTGCCGCAGTGCATGAAAATGGCGCTCAATGCCGTGACAAAATATGAAAGGAGTTTAAGATGGATGTTGTTGTTCTAGTTAAGCAGGTACCGGACACCGAATCTCTGATACAGATCGCGGAAGATGGAGTGAGCATAAAAACAGACGATTTAAAATGGGTCATCAATCCGTACGACGAATTTGCTGTCGAAGAGGCATTGCAGATAAGGGAAACCCACGGTGGAACGGTGACCATACTTTCCATGGGGCCGGAAAAAACCACCGAGGCGATACGAACTGCCCTCGCCATGGGAGCGGATAATGGTGTTCTTATCAACGACCCGATGACCGCCGGCGGGGACGCACTGACAACCGCCAAAGTGCTTGCAGCCGCCCTGAAGGAGATGCCATATGATCTTATTATTGCCGGACAACGAGCTGTTGATGGGGATAATTTTCAGGTGGGGGCTGCTGTAGCCGAATATTTGAGTATTCCTCAAATATCTTTGGTAATCAAAGAGGAAATTTTCGACGGGAAAATCAGATGCCACCGCGTATTTGAAGGAGGAACTGTGGTTGTAGAAACTGCATTTCCTGCTTTGTTCACCACCCAGCGCGGGTTAAATGAACCGAGATATGCATCTCTGCCTGGAATCATGAAAGCCAAAAAGAAACCACTGGATATCAAAACGCTGGCCGACATCGGCATTGATCCCGCAGTTGTCGGAAAAAGTGGAAGCAAGGTTAACATTAAAAAACTGAATTTTCCGATCGAAAGACAGTCGGTAAGGATGATTGATGGTGAAACCGGAACAGAAAAGGCGGCAAATTTAGTAAAAATATTGCATGGAGAAATCAAGGCCATTTAAGCGGGGCCATGATTGATGAATAAAAAAATAACGGCCACACCCAACATTTTCTATGTTTGATACGAAGGAGATAAAGATGGCACAAGGTATTTTTATTGTTACAGAACAAATAGACGGCACTTTTCGCAAAATTTCTTACGAGGCGGTCAGCGAGGGACGGCGCCTTGCCGATTTATTAAATACAAATTTAACAGCAGCGGTTTTGGGAACGGATATTGAAACAATGTGCGGGGAAATCGCAAAATACGGCACAGAAAAAATATTGGTCGCCGATGATCCGGGGCTCTCGGAATATACCACCGAAGCTTATACCAATGTCCTGACAGATTTGATCAAAGAACAGGATCCGGAATTAATTATTATTGGCGCTTCTACCCAGGGCAAGGATCTGTCGGCCCGGCTCGCTGCAAGATTGGACGTAGGGTTGGTAATGGACTGTGTCGATATTAAACAAATCGACGGTGGATTGGTCTTTACCCGTCCTATGTTCGGCGGTAAAGTTCTGGCCGATGTCGAAATCGCCGGAACGCCTCAAATTGTCGCCATACGACCCAATGTGATGCCTGTCATTGAAACACCCAAAAGTGCAACAGTCGACCGACCATCCGTAAAGGTTGGAGAAATTAAGACTTCGGTTGTCGAAACGAAGATTGAATCAGGTGATAAGATCGAATTAACCGAAGCCGATATTATTGTGTCCGGGGGGCGGGGTACAGGCGGCGATTTTTCTGTCATTGAAGATCTGGCCTCCCTGCTGGGCGCCGCCGTTGGATCCTCACGATCTGCTGTTGATGAAGGCTGGCGCCCCCATAGCGATCAGGTCGGCCAGACCGGAAAGGTGGTTTCACCAAATTTATACATTGCCTGTGGCATTTCCGGGGCCATTCAGCATTTGGCCGGAATGTCCACATCCAAATACATTGTTGCGATAAACAAGGATTCTGAGGCGCCCATTTTTTCAAAAGCCGACTTCGGAGTGGCAGGGGATCTCTTTGAAGTGATTCCAGAAATCATAAAAGAAATTAAAAACTTAGCGTAATAAAAAAGTTCAGGACGATATAAATGGATCAAACGAGAGAACAATTACCGTTTGATATTCTTTTTATAGGGGCGGGCCCAGCAAATCTGGCAAGTGCCATTCATTTGATGAAGATCGCCCGAGAAAAGAAAATGGAAATTGAAGTGGGCATGATTGAGAAAGGGGATACCATTGGATCCCACGCCATCAGCGGTGCCATTCTCGATCCGATCGCACTAAAAGAGCTGATCCCCGATTATCTGGAAAGGGGATGCCCTATCGAACAAACCGAGTGCCGTGATAACCTCTATTTCCTCACCCGCAAAGGCGGATTTTCGATCCCCTTTACTCCAAAATATTTACATAATGAAGCATGCCTCGTTATCAGCCTTTCTAAATTTACAAGATGGTTGGGAGGTTTGGCCGAAGAGATGGGTGTAAACATCTTCCCCGGGTTTGCCGGAACCGAAGTACTCTATAATGCTGATGCCAGCAGTGTAATCGGTGTGAGGACCGGTGATAAGGGGATTGATAAGCAAGGGGAAAAAAAGTCCAACTACGAACCCGGAATCGATTTAATGGCTAAAGTATCTGTTTTTGGTGAGGGTTCTAAAGGGAGTCTTATACGAGACCTGGGCAAAAAAATGGATATTTTTTCCAATAAAATGCCCCAGGTGTTTGAAACAGCGATCAAAGAAGTTATTGAAATACCCGAATCGAGCCCCTTCCTGTCAGCAGGCACCACCGTGCTCCACACCTTTGGTTATCCTTTGGGGCTGAATACAAAAGGCGGAGGATTTCTTTATAAGTTAAAAGATAACCGGGTCTGCTGCGGCCTGGTAGTCGCGCTTGACTATAAAGACCCTTTTTTAGAGCCGTATGAAGCTTTTTTACAGTTCAAAAGACATTCCCTTATCGCTGAAATTATCCAAGGCGGAAAGGTGCTGCAGCAAGGAGCAAAAACCCTTTCTGCTGGAGGATATTACACGATGCCTGCCCTTGTGGTCAACGGGGCGGTGTTTGTCGGTGACAGTGCCTCCATGCTGAACACTCAGCGATTGAAAGGCATACACACCGCCATGAAATCGGGTATGCTGGCGGCGGAAGCAATTGTTTTTGCATTGGAAAAAGACGATTTTTCGACGAAAGCATTGGAAAAATACCAATTGGGGGTGGAAAAGAGCTGGATAAAGGACGAACGGTATAAGGCGCGAAATTTTACCCAAGCTCTTTCCCAAAAAGGGCTCCTTAAGTTCATGCATATCGGCGTTCAGTATTTTACAGGCGGTAGAGGGTTAAAAGACCCGCTCGCCATAAGAGAAGACAGTTCCACATTGAAAGCACTGACGCCAAAAAAGGCAAATAAAGCCAAAACAGCGACCCCTCAACATGTTGATGGTACTCTTTACGTTGACAAATTAACCGGTGTTTATCTCTCCGGAACCAAACACGAGGAGGACCAGCCCTGTCATCTTATTGTTCATGACACTAACATTTGTGAAACCAAGTGTTTTGAGCGTTATCGCAACCCTTGCGCCCGGTTCTGCCCTGGAAAAGTTTATGAAATAAAAGAAGGACCACAGGGAAAAAGGCAACTGGTACTCAATCCGTCCAATTGCCTCCATTGCAAGACATGCGAAGTCAAGGATCCGTTCAAGAATATTACCTGGACATGCCCCGAAGGAGGGGGAGGCCCGAATTATTCTATGGTATGATATTTGCGATCATGAGCTAATTCTGATGAACTCGTAAAAAGCCCAATTTTGCTCTGTTGTCATTTTCCTTTAAGAACAACATAGACATGATTTTATAAAAGCCCATTTCTATTTAAGACATCATAAAAGTAATTGAGGAGGAACAGATGAAAGAAGTTGTCATTTTGAGCGCTGCCCGGTCGGCGGGCGGCAAATTTGGTGGTTCCCTCGCCCCGATGGCCGCCCCGGATTTCGGTGCGTTGGTGGTTCGGGAAACAATAAAACGTGCGGGCATTTCCCCGGATGTCATCGATCAATCGATAATCGGCAATGCCTGGCAAGCAGGGGTAGGACCAAATCCGGCTCGCATCACCGCTGTCCGGGGTGGTGTGCCGACCGATGTACCTGCTGTTTCAATTAATGTCCGTTGCGGATCCAGCATTCAGGCCATGATTTTTGGAGCCCAGGCGATAAAGGCGGGCGATGTGGACACCGTCCTGGTGGGAGGAACCGAAAGCGCCAGCCAAATTCCCTATGCATTGTCAAAAGCCCGCTGGGGATATCGCATGGGAAAGGGAGAACTGCTGGACTTGATGCATAAGGACGGTTTTCTTTGTCCATTGGGCGGCGGGTTAATGGGTGAATTGACCGATGCGCTTGCTAAGGAACTCGATATCGGACGGGGAGACCAGGATCAATTTGCAGCCGAATGCCACAACAAGGCTGAAGTCGCTGTCAAATCCGGAAAGTTTGCGGATGAAATCGTTCCAATTGAAGTGCCGGGTCGTAAAGGCAAAGCCACTGTTTTTAAGGATGAAGAGATTTTTCGTGAAGGCATCACGACTGATTCCCTGGCCAAACTAAAGCCGGTATTTAGCAAAGATGGGACCATTACCGCGGGGAATGCATGTGCTTTATGCGATGCCGCAGCCTCACAGGTGATTATGGAACGCGAAAAAGCCAAAGCAATGGGACTCGAACCGATGGCGCGTATTCGCGGGTATGCATTTATCGGCTATGAGCCCAAACGGTTTGGTCTGGCGCCGGTTAAGGCAATTCCATTTGCTCTTAAACAGGCGGGATTGGAACTTTCTGATATTGATCTAATTGAACTTAACGAAGCTTTTGCCGCACAATATATCGCATGCGAGCGTGCGTTGAATATCGACCGAAGCAAGGTCAATGTAAATGGAGGTGCAATTGCTTTGGGTCATCCGGTGGCCGCCACCGGCGCAAAGCTCATGAGTACACTGCTATATGCAATGAAAAACCGTGATGTGCAGTTCGGCCTGGTCAGCCTGTGCATTGGCGGCGGTAATGGCGTAGCAATCGTGGTCGAAAGACTTTAACCGGGGGGTGATTTGATGAAAATAAAAAACGTGCTCGTAGTCGGTTCAGGAGCCATGGGGGCCGGCATTGGACAGCTTTGCGCTCAGCAAGGATTCGAAGTTGTAATTACAGATATAAATCAGGAGTTATCAGATAAGGCAAAATCCAACATTGAAAAGGGACTTTCCCGCAGAGTTGCAAAAGGAAAGATCGCCGAAGAAGACAAAACCGCAATTCTTTCTCGAATTTCAACAGCAGGGGATTTATCACCTGCCAACGATACAGACTTTGTCATCGAAAGTGTGTCTGAAGATTTAGAAATCAAGCGAAATGTTTTCAAAGAACTCGATGCCCGGGTCCGGCCAGAGGTTATTCTGGTTACAAACACGACTTCACTTTCCATTTCAGCAATGGCCGAAGCAACCACGCGTCCGGAAAAAGTGGTGCAAATGCATTTTTTCAATCCACCAACAATCATGAAGTTGGTGGAGATTATGCCTGGACGAAAAACCGCCGCAGAAACTTTAAAGGTGGCGGAAGCTTTTGCCAAACAGCTCGGAAAAGATCCGGTGGTTTGTACAACCGAAGCGCCGGCCGGCATCGTCAGCCGAATTTTAGGCCAGATGCTCAACGAAGCTACATGGCTGGTTGCATCCAATGTGGCTGAACCGGCGAATGTGGATAAAGCCATGAAACTTGGGGCTAACCATCCGATGGGGCCGCTGGAACTGATCGACCTTATCGGGTTGGACGTTCATCGGGCCAAAATGCAAGCGCTTTTTAAAGAGCTTAAAGATCAGCGGTACCAACATCCGGAACTCTTAAATAAAATGATCAAAGAGGGTAAGCTGGGCAAAAAAACCGGCAGGGGTTTTTATAATTATGGAGAGGAGTGATGTTTGAGAATATTTTGTTTGAAATTGATGGTCCGATCGCAACTCTGACGGTCAACCGGCCTGAAAAACTCAATGCAATAAATAATGCCACGGTCGAGGAAATCGATCAATCATTGGCCCAAATAGAAAAGGCCTCTGATCTTCGGGTGCTTGTTTTAACCGGCGCAGGAGAAAAAGCGTTTGTCGCCGGTGCTGATATTCATGAACTCGATCGCCGGGACAGACTGAACGGACGGTTAGAAACACGTCGTCGGCAAGAGGTCTATACCCGGATCGAAGAGCTGGAGATCCCATCGATTGCCGCTATCAACGGTTGGGCGCTGGGGTCCGGCCTGGAACTGGCCATGGCCTGCACTTTGCGAATTTCGTCCTCAAAGGCGCGTTTGGGTCAACCCGAGGTGAAGTTAGGCATTATCCCCGGAGCCGGCGGCACACAACGATTACCGAAACTTATCGGAATGGGTCGTGCCATGGAGTTGATTCTCACCGGCGAACCGGTAAATGCTGACCAGGCGCTCGCGATCGGTCTGGTGAATCGTGTGGTGGAACCTGATCAACTGATGACCGAAGTTAAAAGTCTCGCTACGATGCTGGCATCCCGTCCCAAACTCGCCCTCCAGTACGCAAAGGAAGCTATACTCCGTTTTGCAGAAGGCTCACTGGCCCAGGGGCTGGCGCATGAATCATATCTTCATGCCCTATCCTGTGAAACTGAGGACAAAAGGGAGGGTGTGAAATCCTTTTTGGAAAAGCGCAAGCCCCATTTTATAGGACGATAGCCCTAAATGAGACCCTATTTTAAGAAGATGACGGCATTCGGCACCGAATTGAGCAAGGGGCAGATTACCAGCACCGAAGAAAATCTGAAAAAAATAAAGGAAATTGAAAGTGAAGTAAAAAAGGAAGTGGATCGGGTTCAAAATGCCGGATTTTCAGAAGAAAAAATTAATGCCCGAGGACAATTGACGGTCTGGCAACGGTTAAAATACCTGGTTGATCCTGGAACATGGTGCCCGCTGCACACCCTGTATGATCCGGCTGAAAATGATGAAGGAACGACCAATGTAATAGACGGAGTTGGAAAAATATCAGATAGATGGGCTGTTATTATCGGGTTTGATAATAAAGTATTTGCAGGCGCCTGGCTACCGGGACAGAGTGATAATATATTACGGGCAACCGATCTTTCAAAAAGATTGAACATTCCGCTTGTCTGGCTGGTCAACTGCAGCGGCGTAAAACTGACCGAACAGGAAAAATTCTACGCCGATCGCAGGGGGGGCGGCGCCACCTTCTTCAGGCATGCTGAGCTTGAGCAGCTGGGCATCCCTATTCTTACAGGTATTTACGGCACCAACCCTGCAGGTGGCGGATACCATGCAATCAGTCCTACCATCCTTTTTGCGCACAAAAACTGTAATATTGCCGTTGGGGGCGGTGGGATACTGAGCGGCATGTCACCTAAAGGCTTCTTTGACCAAGAGGGCGCGGAAGCGCTGATCGAGTCGGCTAAACAGTACAAGGTAGAACCACCGGGTTCGGTAAAGATCCATTACGATGAAACCGGCTTTTTCAGATATGTTTATGAGGAAGAAACAGGTGTGCTCGATGGCCTGAAAGATTACATGAAGGATATGCCCGCCTATAACCCCAAATTTTATCGGGTGGCCGACCCTGCACCACCGCAGTTTCCTTCCGAAGATTTATACCGCCTGATTCCATTTAATCAAAAACAGATGTATGCATTTGAAGAGGTGTTGGCACGCCTCGTCGATGGAAGTGAGCATATGGAGTTTAAACCTGATTATGGACCTGAGGTCTATACCGGTTTGTGTAAAATGGATGGATTTTTAGTGGCCTGCATCGGTAACCGCCAGGGATATTTGGGAGAAGAATATCCTGAGTATGCCCCCTATGCCGGTATCGGTGGAAAGCTCTATCGCCAGGGCCTGATCAAAATGAACGAATTTGTAACATTTTGCGGAAGAGATCGTATACCGATCATCTGGTTTCAGGATACGACCGGGATTGATGTTGGTGATCTGGCTGAAAAAGCGGAACTACTCGGGCTCGGCCAGGCGTTGGTCTATTCGATCCAGCAGACCGAGATCCCGATGATGCTTGTCCTTTTGAGAAAAGGGACGGCAGCGGCTCATTATATCATGGGAGGACCGACTGCCAATAGGCACAATGCATTCACCCTCGGCATACCGACCACTGAAATATATGTGATGCATGGCGAAACAGCCGCTGCGGCCAGCTTTTCCCGAAGGCTGGTTAAAGAAAAAGACGCGGGAAGGCCCCTTGAGCCGGTAATCGAAAAGATGAACAAAATGGCCCGGGAATATCACGATAACTCCCGGCCGATCTACTGCGCCAAAAAGGGGTTTGTGGATGAAATTTCAACCATGAATGATATCAGAAAATATCTAAAGGCCTTTGCCGGTGCTGTTTACCAGAACCCAAAATCAATCTGTCCCCAGCATCAGATGCTTCTGCCTAGGAGCATAAAGGGGTAATACCATAATTATACCAGTCTGGCTCCTGTCATAGGTACGACTCGAAAACCAATCTCGAGCTTGGACAACGAGATTTCACCCAGAAACTATCGCTGTGAGGAATCTTGACAGTCTCGTAAAAAGTCATTTGTGAACGCCTTTGAGCATTTTGGGATAAAATGGACCTTTTACGAGTTCATCAATCTTGTTGAGCAAATGATTATTCGCCGTACATATCAGTTATGAGCTTTCGTAATTGGGCGGCCTTGATATCAGATAACTTATCAAGTTTCTTTTTCAATCTTTGCTTGCTAATGGTGCGAATTTGATCAGCAGCAATTTCGACATTTTTGTTCGCGCATTTAATCTGAAGCCGAGTTCTCCATAGTGGATGCAATTTTGAGGTTAATGGACATACAACAACAGTTTGCAAAAATTCATTCATTGCGTCTTGGCTAATTATGACCACGGGGCGCACTTTTTTTATTTCGCTTCCGATAGTGGGGTTGAGATCAGCAAAATATATTTCGTACCTTTTAATATTCAAAGTCCTCATCCTCCAGGCCATCAAGAAGCGTTACGTCAAAATCGTCCCAATTTTCCTTTTCATTAGCCATGGTTTTATACGTATCTTCCCAAGAAAGCTTGCTTTCTTCTTTATTACGAAGAAGCAGTCCTTTGTCTGTTTCTTCTATTAAAAGGGAATTTTTCATACCATATTTTTGAAGGAGCGCCTTGGGTATGCGAACTCCTTTGGAATTGCCAATGGGGACTATCTTAGCATCCCTTGTTCGTATTTGATTTTCCATGGATTTTGCTCCTTAGATTTCATTAATTTAAAATTGTAATTATTGTAATTACATTTATCTTTGATGTCAAGCTTAGAATCAAAGTGTTTTCAAATATGGGTTTGACAATAAAACGGGAAAATTAGGGCGTTCTTAATACGAAAAAAAGGGAGTAAGGAAGTAACTTCTCAAAAAGTGCTAAGAA